>JBGQKF010000049.1:0-15398 GCA_041499435.1 Gammaproteobacteria bacterium | reverse complement strand
CGTGGCGGTAAGCCCGCCAGCGATTCTGGCGGCAAAGCAGGCGATCAGCACGATCCCGATCGTCATGGGATTTTGGGGCGGAGAAGGTCTGATCGAATCCGGGCTCGTCGCGAGCTTCGCCCGCCCTGGTGGCAACGTTACCGGGGTCTACATGTTGGCCGCTGAACTGGACGCAAAGCGCTTCGAACTGCTCTTGGAGGCTTTGCCGAACGCGAGGAAGGTCGCTGTGCTCAACCCCGGCGATGGCTGGACCTTCACGGAGGTACGCCAAGCCGCACGGGCGGCCAGGGTTCAGCTTCACATCACCGACCCGCCCGGCTCGGAGGGCTACGACCGCGTCTTTGACACAATGGCCAGGGCACGTGTCGATGCCGTCCTGGTACTGTCCTTTCCGCGGTTCTATTTTGAGCACCAACGGATTATCGAGGCCGCAGCGAAGCGTCGTATCCCGGCGATGTACGAGTGGGGGGAGATCGCGCGAGACGGAGGGCTGATGGCCTATGGACCGGTTATCGCGGAACTCAATCGCCGCGTCGCCATCTACGTGGACCGCATCCTCAAGGGCGCCAAGCCGGGCGACCTGCCGATCGAGCAGCCAACAAAATTCGAACTCGTCGTTAACTTAAAGACCGCTAGAGCTCTCGGTCTGACTATCCCGCAATCGATCCTTCAGCGCGCCGACGAGGTGATCCGATGAACTGTCGAGCGCTTCGTTTACGGGGTGCTGCTGAACGCACTCAAGTCAGTATGAACCACGTGACGCCCAACCGTCAGTTGCACCGGAGCCCGTGAACTGGGTCGTTGAGCGGCTTCCTCGATTCCGAGGGCGCAGTAGAATGTGCGTCGTCCCGCAAGCTTGTGCTTCGCCATGAGTACAATGAACGGCCGAGAGCAATTACTGTGATCATGTTGCAGTCCCCGCCGGTTCCCACAATGCGGTGATCTTATGATCTCCCGCCGTCTCTTCCTGACAGGCACGGGCACCTTGATTCTTGCGGCAGCGCGTGCGATGGCACAAGCCGCGAAGGTATGGAAGATTGGCTACCTCGCCCCCGGGTTGCCGGACGACGCGGCTTTTCTGCGAGCCTTCCTCGAGGGGCTCCAGAGTCTGGGCTACGTCGAAGGCCAGAACATTTTGATAGAGCGCCGAAACACCGAAGGCCGAGTTGAGGCGCTTCCCCGGCTTGCTGCTGAGCTCGCCCACCTCAAGGTCGACGTAATAGTTGCGCCTACCACACCAGCAGCGCGCGCAGCCAAGGAAGCCACCACCTCGATTCCCATCGTCTTTACCATTGTTTCCGATCCGGTGGGCAGCGGATTGGTCAGCAGCTTCTCTCATCCTGGCGGCAACATCACTGGCTTGACAGACATGGGTGTCGACCTGACGGGAAAGCAGCTTGATCTTCTCAAGCAAGTCGTTCCACACCTGAAGCGCGTGGGCGCACTGGGGAACCCGACGGATAAAGTATGGGACGGCGTCTGGAAGGAAGCACCAGCGGCGGCGCATAGCTTGGGCATTGACATCGCGCCGGTGTTGGTTACAACGTTGCCTCAGTTAGAAAGCGCTTTCCTAGACCTCAATCGCCGCGTGCAAGCGCTTCTGGTCGCGCCCCAAGTATTTTTCTCGGTACATCGGCAAAGGCTGATCGAACTGACAATATCGACGAGACTACCCGCCATCTATGAGCGCAGAGCCTTTCCTGATGCCGGGGCGCTGATGTCCTATGGGCCAAACTACACTACCCTTCTCCGTAACGCGGCGCATCACGTTGACAGGATTCTGAAGGGCGCTCGGCCCGCTGAGCTCCCCGTTGAGCAACCCACAGAATACGACTTAGTGATCAATCTTAAGACCGCAAAGGCCCTTGGGCTGGCCATTCCCGAAATGGTTTTGGCACGAGCAGACGAGGTGATCCGGTGACATTCTGCACTTCGCATGAGTGAGGGTATGGGTGAGTGGGTATCGCAGGCACGCCGCTGACCCGCGCATGAACACACCCGGCAGAAGCGAGCTTGAGGTACTGAAGAGTGCGGCGCACTCAGTTGGCGTTCATCTGCAACTCGTGGAGGGAGGAAGCCGCTTTTCTCGCCTTTGAGAGGCGGCTCATCGAAGTCGCTGGATCCCTGGCTCATGGGTGGGCGGTGTATTGCTTCCGCATCCTGTCGCGCGGGATCGTCGAGTTCTACTTCTATTCACGTGATGAGTCCGTCCTCGGCGCTTTGGCAGAGGAGTTCAGCCGTGAGTATCCGGAGTATCGAATTGAAGAAGAGACGTTCCCGGACGCCACATGGTCGGAATACAGGAAGTACTTAGCCACGGTATCGTGACGCTGCGGCTCAACTTCGGCGTTGGGCATCACAACTCATCGAAAGGGAAAGGTAATCATATGGCTACTGCAAATACCATCCGACTTCACCGTGTGCTCCGTGCAACCCCTGAGAGAATCTATCGGGCATTCCTCGATGCTGACGCAATGGCCAAATGGCTTCCGCCGAACGGATTTACAGGCAAGGTTCACCATATTGAGGCTAAAGTCGGCGGCACTTACAAAATGTCCTTTACGAATTTCACCACAGGCCACAGCCACTCCTTCGGCGGGCAGTATCTTGAACTGGTGCCCTATGAGCGCATTTGCCACACGGACAAATTCGACGACCCAAATTTGCCTGGAGAAATGAAAACGACGGTATCGTTGAAGAAGGTGTCCTGCGGTACTGAGGTGAATATAGTGCAAGAAGGGGTGCCAGGCAACATTCCTCCAGAGGCTTGCTATCTCGGCTGGCAAGAATCGCTCACCCTTCTTGCGCAACTTGTTGAAGCCGAAATCCCGGGATAACAGGGCGCCATCGGCATTCGATCGCGCCCACGCGCACACTCAAGGTGTGCTGGTGCTTTCGAATCCGCTCACGTATCAGGACAGGCGCGAGGTGACTTCGCTAGCCGCGAAGGCGAGCTGCCCCCCTCCCTGACCCTCCCCCGCTGCGCAAGGGAGGGAACACGCACTACCGATTCCGCCGTTACAGGCCAGTAGTGTGGCGGTCGCGGCTAACGACTGCGGGGCCAGTCGGTTGACACGCAATTTGTTACAGGACTCTCACACCCTTCGACTCCCTGGAAAGATCAAGTCAACAAGCGCTCGCGCATGCCGTTAATTTCAGCGGGCATCCGTCTTTGAGGTTTGCCACCGATCATTCAACGAGGAGTCGTCATGCGCAAGTCAACCGCAGTTTTCATTGTCGCCGTTGCCGCCGCCAGCTCATGGAGCGCTCTGGCGAACGACCGCGACCCGGGAGTCAATCAACGTCAGCATCGTCAGGAACGGCGCATCGAGCAAGGTGTGCGCTCCGGCGAGTTGACGCGGCAGGAAGCCAAGGGCCTGCGCAAGGAAGAGCGCGGGATTCGGCAGGAGGAGCGTGCATTCAAGTCTGACGGCAAGCTTACGCGCGCCGAGCGCAAAGACCTGCATCACGATCTGAACCAGGCGAGCAAGGATATCCACCGCGAAAAGCACGATGACGAGAAGCGTCCGCGCGCGCAGTAGAAACGAAGAACTTACGTTTGCGGCACGAAAGGGTGATGCCATGGCATCGCCCTTTTCGTTGATCTCAGGCGTGATGCGGCAGCCGCTCGATCGCTGCGCACACCGCGTCGGTCACATCGCCGGTGCGGGCATTGCCGCCGAGGTCCGGCGTAAATACACGCGCCGCGGTCACGGCTTCGATGGCGGCCATCAGGCGCGCGGCCGCACGCTTCTCGCCCAGATGCTCCAGCATCAGCGCTGCGCTCCAGAATGTACCGATCGGATTGGCGATGCCTTTGCCGGTGATGTCGAATGCCGAGCCATGGATCGGTTCGAACATCGACGGAAACTTGCGGTCGGGATTCAGGTTCGCCGTGGGCGCGATGCCCAGGCTGCCGGACAAGGCAGCAGCGAGATCGCTCAGAATGTCCGCGTGCAGATTGGTCGCCACCATCACATCCAGGGTCTGCGGTTTGAGCACCATGCGGGTGGTGGCGGCATCGACCAGCATCTTGTCCGTATTCACGTCCGGGTAGCTGCGCGCGGTCTCATAGAAGATCTCATCCCATAGCACCATGCCGTGCCGCTGCGCGTTGGACTTGGTAATCAGGGTGAGCAGCTTGCGTGGACGGGTGCGGGCCACTTCGAATGCGAACCGCATGATGCGTGTGACGCCTACGCGCGTGAAGATCGCCGTCTCGGTGCCGACTTCCTCGGGATGGCCGCGATGCGCCCGCCCGCCGTGCCCGGCGTATTCGCCTTCGCTGTTCTCGCGGATGATGATCCAGTCCAGATCCGCGGCCCGCTGCAATTTGAGCGGCGGATCGATGCCCGGCAGCACGCGCGTGGGACGCACGTTGGCGTACTGATCGAAGCCCTGGCAGATCGCCAGCCGCAGGCCCCACAGTGTGATGTCGTCGGGCAGATCCGGCGCGCCCACGGCGCCGAAATAGATCGCGTCGAACTTGCGCAACGTCTCGAGGCCATCGGCCGGCATCATGCGACCGTGCTGTTTGTAGTAATCGCTGCTCCAGTCGAACGTCTCGAAGGCGAGCTCGAAGCTGCCCTCCCGGCGTGCGAGCGTGTTGAGCACCTGCACGCCAGCCGCGACCACTTCCTTGCCGATGCCGTCCCCGGGAATGGCGGCGATGCGATATGTCTTCACACGGATCCTTTCATTGGCGCCATCTGTGCGGGCTAGAAATTGACGTTGTTCTTGCCCTTGAGCTTGAGGATCTGACGCGCTTCGTCCGGCGTTGCAACTTCCAATCCCAGCTCTTCCAGGATGCGCCGGATCTTCGAGACCTGATCGGCGTTGCTCTTGGCGAGCTGCCCCTTGCCGATCCACAGGCTGTCTTCGAGGCCGACGCGCACATTGCCGCCCATCACCGCGGACTGTGTGGCGATGAACATCTGGTTGCGGCCGCCGCCGAGCACCGACCATTGATACTGATCGCCGAACAGCCGGTCGGCGGTGCGCTTCATGTGCAGAACGTCTTCCGGGTGCGGACCGATGCCCCCGCGAATGCCGAACACCGATTGGATGAACAGCGGCGGCTTCACCAGCCCGCGCTCGAGAAAATGCGCGGCGGTATACAGATGCCCGATGTCGTAGCATTCGATCTCGAAGCGCGTGTCGTTGCCGCTGCACGACTGCAGAATGTAGGCGATATCCTTGAACGTGTTCTTGAAGATGCGCTCGTCGCTGCCGGCGAGGTAGGGCAGCTCCCATTCGTGCTTCCACTCCTTGTAGCGCGGGATCATCTCGTAGAGCCCGAAGTTCATCGAGCCCATGTTGAGCGAGGCGACCTCGGGTTTGAGCTTGAGCGCCGGCTGCAGGCGTTCCTCGACGCTCATGGTCGGCGCACCGCCGGTGGTGATGTTGATCACCACGTCGGCTGCGGCTTTGATCTTCGGCAGGAACTGCCGGAAGACCTCCGGGTCCTGCGTCGGCCGGCCATCCTTGGGCATGCGGGCATGCAGATGGACGATCGCGGCCCCGGCTTTCGCGGCGCCGATCGCGCCGTCCGCAATTTCATCGGGCGTGATCGGCAGGTGCGGCGACATGGTGGGTGTGTGAATCGCGCCCGTCACGGCGCAGGTGATGATGACTTTTCTCTGTCCGGCCATTGGCTGAGCTCCGGTGGTTGTCTAAGTGATACTGAAGTCGTTTCCTAGCTATTCCTGATCAGCCATCCCGCGCTTGTGCGCGATCAGGGCCATCAGCCGCCGGTCGCGCCACGCTTCGCGCTCGGCGTGCTGCTCCTGAGGCATGACTTTACGCCGCTCCGCCTCGATCTTCCCGATCAGCGCAGCGTCCCACGGCTCATGGCGTACGCTGCTCATGGTTTCATACAGGACCTTGCCGTAGCGCGCGGCGTAATCGGTAACGCCGCCCGGCGCGTTCAAATCGATCGTTTCGAAAGGTCCCATGAACGACCAGCGCAGGCCCAGGCCATCCTTGATGGTCTTGTCCAGGTCCTCCACGCTGCAATAATCCTCCTTCACGAGCCGCCATGCTTCCATCAACAGCGCCGCTTGCAGGCGATTGAGGATGAAGCCCTCGATCTCCTTCTTCACCAGAATGGGCACCTGTCCGACTTTCTCGTGCAGGGCGCGTGAGCGCGCGACCACGTCTGGCGCGGTCCAGGGTGCCGGCGAAAGCTCTACCACTGGAACGACGTGCGGCGGGTTGACCGGATGCGCGACGATGCAGCGATGCCGGCCCGCGAGCCCCTCACTGAAAACCGAAGCGGGAATGGTGGAGGTCGAACTTGCCAGGATGCACTCCGGCTTCGCGGCGGCGTCCATCTGCGCGTACACCTGCTTCTTGATGTCGACGCGCTCGGCGGTATTCTCCTGCACATAGTCGGCCTCGAAGAGCGCCTCTTTCAGCGTGGCGGCGGCACTGATACGGGTGCGCACCGTCTGCGGTTCCTCGGCGATGAGGCCGAAGCGCTTCTGCTCCCTCAGCGCCTGTTCGATCAGCGTGAGCGCTCGGGTCGTCGCATCGGGCTCGTTGTCCCAGATCTTGACCGCATGTCCCGCGCGGGCGAACACCATGGCCCAGGCCCGGCCGATGAGGCCGGTGCCGATGATGGATATTTTTTCCATGGTCCTTTTCCTACCCCAACATCTCTACCCCGGCGCAAACCGATATCGCCTGCCCGGTAATGTGCTTCCCGAGATCGGAGGCCAGGTACAGCGCCATGTTGGCGATGTCCTGCTGGCTCACCATCGTACGCATCGACACGCGTTCGAGCGAGATTTCTCTCTGGGCCTCGAAGCTGATGCCCTTGGCTTTGGCTTTCGCTTCGATCACCCGGTCCATCCGTTCGCCTTCCACGACGCCGGGCTGGATTGCATTGACGCGAATGTTGTCAGTGCCGAGCTCCATCGACAGGCTTTTGGTGAACCCCACCACGCCCCACTTGGCGGCGGCATACGGCGTACGCAGCGGAAAGCCGAGCCGGCCGGCCGCCGAGGAGAGATTGATGATCGATCCTCCGCCGGAGGTCTTGAGCATCGGTACTCCGAGGCGCGTGCAGTAGAACATGCCGTTCAAGTCGATGTCGATGCAGCGCCGCCAGTCTTCGATGCTGATCTCTTCGACTTTGCCGGTAGGCCCGGCGATCCCGGCGTTGTTGATCAGAACGTCGAGGCCGCCCAGATAGTTCTGCACATCGGTGAACAGCTGGTCGACTTGCTCCAGGTTGGAGACATCGCACAGCGTCGCCGTCAGGCCAGGCAGCGCGCGCGCCGTATCTTCGAGCGCGGGCTGCACGACGTCGCAGATGTGCACCTTAGCGCCCGCTTTGACAAACGTCTCCGTCATTACGCGTCCGATACCGCCGGCTCCGGCTGTGATCAGCACGCGTTGTCCTCTTACCGTTAGTTCCATGACTGCTCCATTCGTATTTCTCCGCGTTCTCGCTTGCTCTTCTCTGCGCCTCTGCGTTGGCATTTGTAGTAGTAGTCCTGCTCACAGCCACAGCACCTTGCGCCGAAACTCCAGATCCGTCAGCAGCGGCTGCGCCGGCCCCTCGTGCGAAACGCGCCCGCGATCGAGCACCACGGCGCGGTCGGCGAGCGAGAGTACGATATCCAGATGATGCTCGATGATCAAGATCGAGATCTCGCGCCTGAGCTGCTCGATCGAGCGGAACACCTCCTCCACCATTGCGGGCGACAAGCCCTCGAACGGCTCATCGAGCAACAGAATCTGCACGTTGCCCGACAGCGCCCGCGCGATCGCGACCATCTGCTGCTCGCCGCCGGAAAGCTGATCAGCCTTGGTCTGCAGCTTGTCCCGGATGCGCGGAAAGTAGCTGTAGATGTGGCTCCGATCCCATTGCACGCCGCTGCCGCGAGAGCGCGACAGCCCGCCCAACCGCAGATTTTCCTCCACCGTGAGCCCTGCGAACAGGCGGCGTCCCTGCGGCACCAAGCCCACACCGAGTCTGGCGATCTGCTCCGGCGTCTTGCCGCTGATGGCCTGTCCGCCCAGCGTCACGGTGCCGCTGCGTGGTGGCACGATGCCCATGATGCTCTTGAAGGTCGACGATTTGCCGGCGCCGTTGCGGCCGAGCAGCGCTACGACCTCTTTGTCATGCACCGAGAAACTGACATCGTGGAGGATGTGGCTCTTACCATAGAACGTATTGATGCCCGCGAGTCCCAGCAGCACTGAGCCTGCTGTGGGCTCGATACGCGGTTCGCCTGCTGCGATGTGGCGTCCGCTGCCGATGTAGACGCGCTGCACTTCCGCATTGCTGCGCACCGTCTGCGCATCGCCTTCCACCAGAACACGCCCTTCGTTCATCACCGTGATCTTGTCGGCGATGGCGAATACGCGATCGATGTCGTGCTCGACCAGCAGTACCGCCATGTGCTCGGTGAGCGAGCGAATCAGTTGTGTGATGCGCTCGCGCTCGGCAGCGGCGAGCCCGACCAGCGGCTCATCGAGCAGCAGCGCGCGGGGTTTGGCCGCCAGCGCAACGCCTATTTCCACCAGACGCTGGCCGCCATACGACAGATTGGCAACTGCCACTCCTTCCACGCCTTCGAGGCCGAGGAATCGCACCAGCTCCCGCGTTTGCGCATTGACCTCGGCGAGCGCGTCGGCGCGCATCAACGGATGCAGGCGCTGCGGCGAGCGCGCTTGTACACCCAGCCGCAAATGCTCCCACACGGACAGTGAAGGAAACAGACTGGTGATCTGGAACGAGCGCGCCAGCCCGCGCGCGGTCACCGCCTCCGGGGTGAGACCGCCGATCGGCTCGGAGGCGAGCTCCACTCGGCCTGCGTCGGGCGCGAACATCCCGGAGATGATGTTGAACAGGCTGGTCTTGCCCGCGCCATTGGGGCCGATCAGCGCGTGGAGGCGGCGATCCTGCACGTCGAGGTCGACGTTGTCCACCGCCGTAAATCCGCCAAAGGTCTTGCGCACCCCTCTGCAGACCACCAGCGCACCTTGCGATACCGGGTGCTCGCGCAGGAACGCGGGTGCCGGCTGTCCCAAGGGCGGAGTGACGCGCGCGGCCATCGCTGCGGCCTCTTCGCGCTTGCGCCGCAGGGGCGCGAGCAGCCGTTCGCCCAGTCCGACCAGGCCCAGCGGCGAATACAGGATGAACGCCATGAACAGCAGACCGAACCAGAACTGCCATGTCGAGGTGATGCCGGACACGACTTCGCGAAACATGAGGTAGAAAAATGCGCCGAGCGCTGGGCCGAGAAAGTTGCCCATGCCGCCGAAAATGGTCATGGCGAGAATCTCGCCGGAGAACGTCGGATTCACCAGATCGGCGGAGATGAACAGCTTGAGGTAGGCGAACAGGCATCCGCCGAGGCCGGTGACAGCGGCCGAGACCACGAACGCGGCGAGCTTGTAGCGCATCACCGGGTAGCCGGCAAAGCGCGTGCGCTGCTCGTTTTCGCGTATCGCCATCAGTACCGAGCCGAGCGGCGAATGCGCCACCCGCCACATGAGCCACGCGATGACGAACACGAGCGCGGCAACCAGGTAGTAGAACACGCGGTCGTTGTTCACGTCGATGCCGGGGATAGGTTTGCGCGCCAATCCCGACAAGCCGTTCTCACCGCCGGTGAACGAGGTCCAGCGAAACACGATGTAGAAGGTGAGCGCGGTAAAGGCGAGCGTCAGCAGCGAAAAGTACACGCCGCGCCGGCGCAACGCGAGGAAGCCGACCACAAGCCCGAGCAGGATCGAGAGCCCGATGCCGCAAACGAAGGGGAGGAGAGCACTGTTTGGAAACCAGTGGATCTGCGTGAGCGCCGTGCAATACGCAGCGAGCCCGAAGAATAATCCATGCCCGAACGACAGCAACCCGGTGTAGCCGAGCAGCAGATTGAAGCCCAGGCCGACCATGGCGAAGATCACGATCTCGGTGGCGATGCCCCAGGTGTAGCCGCCCGCGACCACCAGCCAGGGCAGCACGATCAACGCAGCCGCGAGGATGAGCAGTGGATGGCGGGTCGTGCCTGGGATCATGGGAGCGGTGCTTCAAACCAGGCGCTGGGCCTGCTGCGGGTTCAACATGAAGAGATAGGCAAGCTCGCCTTCCAGGCGCGCCAGAGTGGCGGAGTCCGCAGCTCCGGCGGGTTGCTGCTTCGCGCAGCGATGAATTGCGGCGCGCAGGCGTCTGCGCGTTTGCCGTGAAAGCCCGAGCACATCGTTTACGACCACGCCGGTTACGAGCTGGCGCGAACCATCGCGCACGATCCGCGTCTTGTCGCTGTTGATGGTGAAGCCTTCTTCCTCGACGATGCGGCAGGCGAGAATGCGCAGCGCATGCGCGCCCGCGATGTTGTCTCCTGAGAAAGTGAGGTCGTCGGCGTAGCGCGTGTAATCGAAGCCCCTGCGGCGTGCGAGCCCGGCCAGGCGGTGATCCATCTTCAAGAGCAGCGCATTGCTCAGCTGCGGGCTGGTGGGCGCACCTTGCGGACACGCGCGTGAGCCGACCGGAGGGAAATAAAGCGTATCGCCGACTGCCACCGGCTGGCGCGGTGCCTCGGTCATCAATGCGGCGAGCACGCTGGCCACGGGATAAGCGTAGCCGAGAGCAAGGAGCAGTCCGCGCACGCGGCCGAAATGGATCGAAGGAAAAAACTCACGGATATCGAGTTGCAGCAGCACGCGCTTGCCGACGTGCGGCTGAGCGTTGGTGCGTACCGAGCGACCATTGCGAAACCCGTGCGCATGCTCGCTGGTGGGCAGCTTGGCACAAAGCAGGGTGTTCAAGCGTCTCTGCAGCGCTTTCAACCGCCGCTTGGGCGCCATGATCAGCCGCTCACCGCCGCTCCGCTTAGGGATCGCAAACGTCACGTAGTGCGGAGCGCGCTCTTGTGCGCTGTGCATGGAGAAATGCCGCAATGTTCTGAGCGAAACGTCGAGCGCGCGGGCGACGTCCGCCTCGGTGCGCCAGACCGGCAGCCCGTAGCGGTCGAGTTGCGCCTCGTCGATAGCCAACAGGCGCGCCTCGCGATTGCGTGTGCGCAGTGTCGTGGAAAACAAGCGGCCGGTTTCATCGGCTGGCAAGGCGCGCTTCGAGGGACGGCGCGCGCCCAGTTCCTGTCCTGATGACGGCTTCGGGGCGAGGCGCGCATCGACGAACTGCAGGCGGCGCTGCAGCGACTTCACCGGCGCCGGAGGCTCAATGGCAGCGGCTGGCGGCGTGAGTGCGGTAGCCGATGGCGCGTCAGGGGGTTGAGAAGCACGCGCTTCCGCGGCTTTCTGCTGCACAGGCGTGCGCATCACACCGCGCGTGATTGGCGCACCGGATGCCGGCGCTCCGTCGACCGGCCGAACGACCTGCGAGGCCCTCGGCGGTACCACGGTTGCCGAGGCAGGACGGGTTGAGGGCCGCGCACGTGTACGTTCCGCCGCGCGGGGCATCGGTTGGCCTGCAGCTCTCGCATCCTGTACCGGCTGCGGCCGATCTGCAGTTGGAGGATCTGCAGGCGGCGCAGCGGGGGCATCCTCCGGTTCCCGGGGAGAAAAGAGACGGCGCAGAAGATCGAGCCAGGCCATCAGCGTCGACTGCGCTCCATGCGCGCCGGCCTGGATAATTCAGGAGGGACTCGGGATGCTAGATGAGTCGTGTTGGCAGCGAACCGCGCGCGCGATGAGCGGCGTACAGGATGAGAGAGCTCACCGGGCGACCACTTGCGAGGCTCTGGACTCATGGCGTCCCTGCCGGTAAGGCTCGGGAGCCGTGGCGAAGTTATGCGCTGATTGCGCCGCCCCGGCGAAGCACCGGGGCACTGCTGGCTGGTTGCGAGCCGGAGAGCCCTCTCATTCATCTTTATGGCCGTGCGGCGCGCGCTTGTCAACCCTGGCGACGCCAGCGTGCGCCAGCATGTCGTCATATCACAACGCGCGTTCACGCGGCCGCCCTCCGATAGATCACCGGTTGCTCCGCCGGCGAGCGCAGGGCCTCGAAGCGAGCGAGCAGCCGCGCCACCAGGCTGAGCAGCGCCGATTGCGAAAAGCGGGGATGGCGCTGTGCGAGCTTGTCGCGCGCCCACTGCAGGATGCGCGCTGCCTGGAAAGCGTCGACAGCCCCTTGCTCGAGCATCTGCAACGCGCGGCGGATCACGGCGCGCGGCAACGGGCGCTCCAATGCATGCAACAGGACATCGGGATTCTGGCTGATCAGCGCCCGGGCTTCTCGCCCGCTCCGCGCGAGTGCGTCCACCGCCAGGGCGCACACGTGCCGCTCCTGCGCCTGCAGCAGAAGAGTCGCCTCATCGGGATGATCGACGCATGAGCGAGCCGCACGCTCGAACAGCAGCCGCGCCAGGGGATTGCGCAGCAGGAGCTCGCGCCGGTTGTTGATCGCGCGTCGGGGGATGCGCCGCAGGATCGTGACCGCGCGGCGTCCGGCTTCAGGCTGCACGTCGGCCGCCTCTAAATACAGAGCCGCGTACCCGGCTGTCTGCAGGAGCTGGTCCGCGCCGGAGCGGTCGGCGCGCACCGCCAGGCGTGCTGCGAGCTGGTCGATAAGCTCTCTGTCCCGCACGCGGATCGCGAGCTCGAGCACGCCGGTGAGCGGCCGGCGCGGCGAAGGTTGAAGCTGGTTGCGAAACGGACCGGTCACCAGATGCGGGAAGCGCCGGTGCAGGGCGAGGATCGTATCTTCACGCAGTGCCTTGACGCGTGCGCGGACCGGGCCAGACACCGCACTGATACCGGCAAGCAGCATCAGCCGATGCACTGCATCGGGCTCCGGCAAGGTGCGATCTGTGGCGAGCGCATGCACTTCGCGGTCGTAATCCGCGGCCGCAGCGCTGATGCGCACGAGGGTCGCCCACAGCTCCCACCAGGCGCGACTGCGCGCCAGTTCCAGGATATCGTCATAGCCGCCGCGCCGCTGCCGGGACCACACCAGCTCAGCGTGCTGGACCAGGTAGGGCAGCACCTCTTCACCGCGGGTGCGCGCCAGAGCGATGAGATGCGGACCGATGTCCAGCCGCCAGCGCTGCGGATGGCGGCGACTGAGCTCGGCGCACAGCGCGCCGGCGGTGAGAGCGCCGCGGGCGAGCTCGGTGGTATCGTGCAGCCATTGCTCCAGAGTCGCCTGCCGCCGATACAGCGCAAAAAACAGCGCTTCGTCGCCGCGTGTGGAAGCGATCTCCATGAGCCGCTGCCACGCTGCGTGCTGATCTTCGGTGCGACGTCCCGGCGGCAGGTGGCGCTCGATGAAAGACGAGGAAACGATCGGGTCGACGCGATACAGCGCGAGCGCCGCGTCCTCATCGAGCGGCAAGGTGCGGTCCATCTCCACGAGCACGCGCATGCGCTCATCGGCCTCGTCGGCCGCGACATAGCGGGCGACCAGCTTGCCGGCCCACTGGCCGGCATCTTCTTCGAGATGCCGGCGATCCTTCTGCCTGCGCGGTGAAAAGGGCGGCATCGCTATTCGAACTTGTCGAACTGCTCGCCCATCAGGCCGCGCGGACGCAACAGCAGCACCAGCACCATGAGCAGGTACATCGAAGCTTCCGCTGCGGGCGGATAAAAGTACACCGTGATGCCGCGCACGACGCCGACCAGGAGACCCGCCAGCACGACGCCCCAGAAGCTGCCCAGTCCACCGATCACCACCACGACGAAAGTCGCGGTGAGAATCTCGTTGCCCATCGCGGGCTGCACGCCGGCCAGTGGCGCCGACATCACGCCGGCCAATCCCGCGAGGCCCACGCCGAGCGCAAACACCGCAGTGAGGGCGGGGCGCAGGCTGATGCCCATGGCGCGCACCATCTCGGGGTCGCGCACCCCGGCGCGTACCACCATGCCGAACGCCGTCTTGTTGAGCAGCAACCAGCACCCGGTGACTGCGACGATGGTGACGGCCAGAATCGTCAGTCGATAGTACGAGTAGATGAAATTGCCGAGGTGCAGTTGCCCGCGCAGCGCGTCGGGAATCGAGAAGGGCAATCCGGTGGTGCCCCATTTCATGCGCAGCGCCTGCTCGGCCGCCATCGCCAGGCCGAACGTGAACAGCAGGCCGAGCGCCGGATCCTTGCTGTAGAGCTGCGACAGGAACAGCCGTTCGATGATGACGCCGATGAATGCAACCGCTACCGGCGAGAGCACGGCGGCGCCACCGAAGCCGGCGACCTTCTGGATCTCGAAAGCGAGATAGGCACCCACCGCGTAGAACGCGCCGTGCGCGAGATTGACCACGCCGCCGAGGCTGAAGATGAGCGAGAGCCCGAGCGAGAGAATGATGTAGAACGAGCCGACCAGCAGGCCGTTGATGATCTGCTCGAGAATCAGCTCGGGGATGATGGTCATCTCTTAATAACTGCGGTGAATGAGTGAATGAGTGAATGAGTGAATGAGTGAATGAGTGAAGGAGTGAAGGAGTGAAGGAGTGATGGAGTGAAGGAGTGAAGAGGGAAGGGGGAAGGGTGAAAAACACCCTCCCCTTCAAGGGGAGGGCAGGGGTGGGGATGGGGCGGATCCTTATAGCACTCACGCCCGGCTTCCCCCATCGCCCACCTCACCTCCCCCTTGAAGGGGGAGGAATAATGGCCTTAAAGAATTTCACCCTTCTCATTCACTCCTTCACTCATTCACAATGGCCTGAGCCCCAGCGGGGCTCAGGCCATCTTGCATGGATTCTCCGCCTGGCTCGGCTGGATCATCTCGAGCGATTCTTTCGGGCCGGGGACCGCACGCACGATATCGAAAATGTCCCACTTGTCCTTCGACTGCGCCTTGTCCTTCACCTTGACCACGTACATCTCCTGCAGGAGCTGGTGATCCCAGGCGCGGAAGCTGCCCTTGCGCTCCTTGAGAATATCGAACATCGCGCCTTTTTCCAGGTGCTGTATCAGTGCCGGCGCCTCAGTGCTCTTGGTCTCGCCGATGGTCTGCGCCACTATCCTGATGCCGACGTAGTCGCCCCACGCCTGGTTGTCGGGCGGGCCTGAGAATTTTTCGCTGAAGCGTTTGGTGAAAGACTGCGCAGCGGCGACATTGAGTCCGTGATACCACAGGCTTTGCCAGTGGCCCGAGAGATTCTCCAGCCCGGCCGCCCAGAACGGAACGGTATCCATCACGCCGCCCGCCAGAGGGAACGGCAGACTGTATTCCTTGTACTGCTTGAGGAACGTGGTCTGATCGACACCGGCCAGATTCAGGTAGACGAAGTCCGGCTTGAGCGAGCGCACTTTCAATATGTACGCGCTGTAGTCGGCGGTGTTGGTCGGCACCATGTCGTTCGCCAGTACGATGCCGCCGTTTTCCTGCAGAAAGCGCGAGGACACACGGTACAGATCGTGGCCGAATGCATAGTCCGCGGTCAGGAAGTACCACTTGGCGCCTTTGATGAGATTGTGGTCCTTCTG
>JBGQKF010000048.1:0-15635 GCA_041499435.1 Gammaproteobacteria bacterium | reverse complement strand
GCACTGGAGTACGCGACCACCTTCGGGTTCGCCGTGTGGCTGCGCCCGGAAGATGCAACGCTGTCGCGCGGGGGCGTGGCGCACGACGGCGAAGTCGCCACACGGCTGGGATTGGGCGGCATTCCAGCATGTGCGGAAACCATCGCGCTGTCGAGCATACTGATCCTCGCGAGAGAAACGGGTGCCCGGGTGCACTTGTGCCGTCTGTCCACGGCCGAAGGCGTGGCGATGATGCGCGAAGCGAAACGCGGCGAGTTGCAGGTGAGCTGCGACGTCTCCATCCATCATGTGCACCTGAGCGAACAGGATATCGGTTACTTCGATCCCAACTGCAACCTGGTGCCGCCGCTGCGCAGCGTGCAGGATCGCGATGCGATTCGCGCCGGCCTTGCCGATGGCACCATAGACGCGATCTGCTCCGATCACACGCCCGTAGACGAAGATGCCAAACAACTTCCGTTCGGCGAGGCCGAGCCTGGAGCGACGGGGTTGGAGCTGTTGTTGCCGCTTACGCTGCGTTGGGCGCGGGAATCCGGGATCGCGCTGCCGCGAGCATTGAGAGCGGTCACAACCGGCCCGCTGCGCGTGCTGAGGCAGTCGGGCGGTTCGCTTGCGGCGGGCGCGCCCGCGGATCTCACCGTGTTCGATCCCGACGCTCGCTGGAATGTCGAACCGGCGGCGCTCAACAGCCAGGGTAAGAATACGCCGCTGCTGGGGCACGAAGTCCAGGGTAAAGTTCGCTACACCCTGGTCGATGGTATGGTCGTGTTCGACGCGACGCTTGAAAAATAGGCGTCTCACCACCACCCCTTCTGAGCAAGCCAAGCCCGCAATTCTCGTCCAAAAGAACCGACTGTATTGAGGTAACAATTCGTGCCCACGAATCCCCTGCTTGATTTCTCGGGGCTGCCGCGCTTCGCCGATATCCGGCCCGAGCACGTGGCCCCTGCCATAGACCAGCTGTTGAGCGAGAACAATGCATTGATCGAGCGGTTGGGCGCTGACCAGCAACCACCTGGCTGGGAGGACTTCGTAGCGCCGCTGGACGATGCCAATGAACGATTGTCGCGCGCCTGGGGCCAGGTGGCTCATCTGAACGCGGTGATGAATACGGCGGAGCTGCGCGAGGTCTACAACGCCAATCTGCCGAAGATCAGCCAGTACTTTGCCGGCCTGTCGCAGAATGAGGCGCTCTACGCGCGCTACAAGGCGTTGCACGAAGCGCCGGTGTTCGCGGCGCTGTCGCGCGAGCAAAAGAAGATCGTGGAGAACGAGCTCCGCGATTTCCGGCTCGGCGGCGCCGAGCTGCAACCGCAAGCCAAAGCCGAGTTCAAACAGGTCCGCGAACAGCTCGACCAGCTCTCTTCACGCTTCAACGACAACTTGCTCGATGCGACCAACGCGTACTCATGGGTCGTGCGCGACGCCGACGAGCTGCGCGGGCTGCCGCCCGACGTGATCGAAGCGGCTGCTGTAGCAGCGCGCGCAGACGGTGTGGAGGGCTGGAAGTTCACATTGCATATGCCCTCCTATCTACCCGTCATGCAGTACGCCGACCACCGTGCGCTACGCGAGCGCCTGTATCGTGCCTATGTGACGCGCGCGTCCGAGCTCGGTGAAGCGCGCTGGGACAACACCCCTCTGATTCAGCAGATCCTGCGGCTGCGCAAGCGGCTGGCGAATCTGCTCGGTTTCAGCAGTTTTGCCGAATTGTCCCTCGAGCCGAAGATGGCGCAGTCGCCGGCGGAGGTGCTCGCGTTCTTGAACGACCTGGCTGCGCGCGTGCGGCCGTATGGGCAGCGGGACTACGAAGAACTGAAGGCCTTCGCACACGATCGACTCGGCTCGAGCGAGCTCGGGTCATGGGACATCTCCTGGGCTTCGGAAAAGCTGCGCCTCGAACGCTATGCGTTTTCCGAGCAGGAGGTGAAGCAGTACTTTCCCGAGAGCAAGGTGCTGCCCGGCATGTTCCAGCTCGTCGAGAGGTTGTACGGCGTGCGCATCGTGCCCTCGCAAGCACCGACCTGGCATCCGGACGTACGCTTCTTCGATATCCGTGATGGTTGCGCGTCGGATGCATTGATCGGGCAGTTCTATGTCGACTTGTACGCGCGCCCCTCCAAGCGTGGCGGCGCATGGATGGACGACGCGATCACACGCAAGCGCCAGAATAAAGGGCTGCAGACGCCGGTCGCATACCTCAACTGCAATTTCTCGCCGCCGCTGCCCGGCAAGCCGGCGCTGTTTACGCACAACGAAGTGATCACCCTGTTCCACGAGTTTGGCCACGGCCTGCACCATCTTCTTACGTGGGTCGAGCATCGCGGCGTTTCTGGCATCAACGGCGTCGAATGGGACGCAGTCGAGCTGCCCAGCCAGTTCATGGAGAATTTCTGCTGGGAGTGGGAGGTCGTGCGAGGCATGAGCGCACACGCGGATACGGGAGCGGCGCTGCCGCGCGAGCTGTTCGACAAAATGCTGGCGGCAAAGAATTTCCACAGTGGGCTGCAGTCTGTGCGCCAGCTGGAGTTCGCGCTGTTCGACATGCACCTGCACTATGATTTCGATCCGGACGGCGCCGACACGCCGCTCACACTTCTGCAGCGGGTGCGGCGGCAGGTCGCCCTGGTGATCCCGCCGGAGTACAACCGGTTTCCCAACAGCTTCTCGCACATTTTCGCCGGCGGTTACGCCGCGGGTTACTACAGCTACAAATGGGCCGAGGTCCTCTCGGCTGACGCGTACAGCCTGTTCGAAGAGATGGGCGTGTTGAGCCCGCAGGCGGGGGAGCGGTTTCGTCGCGAGATCCTGGGTGTAGGCGGTAGCCGGCCGGCTCTGGAATCTTTTGTAGCGTTTCGCGGCCGAGAGCCCACCATCGACGCCCTGTTGCGGCATAGCGGCATGACCGTTGCTTAAACTGGGCTGTCCGATCGATGGGGAAGGAGGTCAATGTGCGAGCGGGAATGAAAAATTGGCTGCTGGCTCTGGTGCTGAGCTGCGGCCTGCTGGTCCTGGCTGCGGCGGAGGCCGACAAGTTGTACAAATGGACCGACGCGGACGGAAACGTACACTACACCGACCATGCCCCGACCCCTGACGAGGCCAGGACACAGGAACGCAAGCAGTTTGGTGACAAACCCACGGAGGTAGCTCTGCCCTATGCGCTGCAACGGGCCATCAAGAACTTTCCGGTGACCTTCTACACAGCACCAGACTGCGGGGACGCTTGCAGCCAGGCAGCGGCGCTGCTGGCGAAGCGCGGTGTGCCGTTCACCGAGAAGAACGCGCGTGACGCGGCAGGCGGGGAAGAATTGAAGGCTCTGAACTCCGGCAAGCTGGAGGTTCCGTTGCTCAAGCTCGGCAGCCAGGTTTTACTCGGCTTCGAGGAAGCCGGTTGGAATCAAGCGCTGGACGCAGCGGGCTATCCGAGCACGGCAGTGGTCCCGCCCAAAGTCGCGGACAAGGGCGTCAAATCACAGCCCTCAAAACCTCAGTCGCCCAGATCCCCCGAACCCGGCAAGGAAGAAAAGCCGGCCGTAACACAAGACAAGCCTGCATTGGCTCCAGGGGGCAACGCGGCGCAGTAACAGCAACAGCGTGCAGTCAGCCGCTTCTTAGTGGCCGCGCACTCGATCCGCACGCACACCTGACGAGCGCCGCGAAGTCCATTGCATCCCCGCGAGCGCTGCAATTCCCGCCAGTAGACACAACAGGCTCGCCGGCTCAGGGATTGCGGCCAGCATACCGGACATGACGTCGGGGGTATCATGCCGTTTCCCGAAGGCGGCGCACGCTTGCAACCCCGACATCGGGCTCAATGCACTCGATATCAAATTTGTAAACAGTATCGTTGCGCAAGTCAATTCTCGCAAATGAATAGGTTCATGTCGGTATTGCGCGAGGGCAGCTCCCTTCCGCCACGCGGGTACGCGACCAATTCCGGTTCGAGCGGAGCACTGCCTTGTTCCCCGGGCGCCGGGAGGAGTGCGTGAAGCTCGCCACCTGGAACGTGAACTCGATCAAGATCCGCCTCCCGCAGTTACTTGAGTGGCTGGCGCAGAAGCGACCCGCTGTCGTCTGCCTCCAGGAGACCAAGGTGGACGATGACAACTTTCCGGTGCTGGAGCTGCAGGCCGCCGGCTACCGCCCACTTTATTTTGGACAAAGAACGTACAACGGCGTTGCGCTGCTGACACGCGCGGAGGCGACCGATGTTATCCGTGGAATTCCAGGCTACGAGGACGAGCAGAAGCGGGTGCTCTCGGCAAGCGTCGACGGCCTACGCATCGTCTGCACGTATGTACCCAATGGCCAGAGCGTGGATTCCGACAAGTACCGGTACAAACTGGCGTGGCTGGACGCATTCCAGCGATGGCTCAGCCGTGAGCTGAAGACTCATCCGCGACTAGCGGTCCTCGGCGATTTCAACATCGCACCCGAGGAGCGCGACGTGCATGACCCGCGTTTGTGGGAGGGGCGGGTACTGTTCAGCAAGCCGGAACGCACGGCGTTTCGTACGTTGCTCGACGGCGGGATGAAGGACAGCTTCCGACTGTTCGATCAGCCCGAGCGCAGCTTCACCTGGTGGGACTACCGCATGAACGCGTTCAAGCGCAACCTCGGGTTGCGCATCGATCACATCTTGCTAAGCGATACGCTTGCCGGCGAAGCGACCAGCAGCTCCATCGCCAGCGAGCTGCGCGCCGTGGAGCGGCCCTCGGATCACGCGCCGGTGATCACCGAGTTGAAGTAATCCTCATGCCGCGTTCTCGGGCTCGTCGTCCTTGCCCTCGATTTCGAGCTCCTGGATTTTCCGGGTGAGCGTATTGCGGCCCAGTCCGAGGAGGTGAGATGCTTCGATGCGCCGCCCGCCGGTATGTGCAAGGGCTTTCTGGATCAGCGCCTTCTCGAACTGCCGCGTCATCTCATGCATGATGTTCTGCTCGCCGCGATTGAGCGCGGTTTCCGCTTCGCGCTCCAGCGCGCTGATCCAGTTCTGCGCCGGGTCGATGCGCTGAGCCTCGCGGAACTCAGGCGGAAGGTCGGCGATATCCACGCTCACGCCCGGCGCCATCACAGTGAGCCAGTGACACAGGTTTTCCAATTGCCGAACGTTGCCCGGGAAGTCGTGCGCGGCCAGATAGCGCAGCGCAGCCTCGGTGAGCCGTTTGGTTTCGACCCCAAGCTCCTTGGCGCTCTTGCCGAGGAAATATTTGGCCAGCAACCCGATGTCCTCACGCCGCTCGCGCAGCGCCGGCAGGCGCACGCGAATCACATTCAAGCGGTGGAAGAGGTCTTCGCGGAACAGCTTCTGCTTGACGCGCGCCTCGAGGTCCTGGTGTGTTGCGGCGATGATGCGCACACTGGCTTTGATCGGCTGATGTCCGCCGACGCGATAAAAGTTGCCGTCCGATAAAACGCGCAGCAGCCGGGTCTGCAGATCGGCCGGCATGTCGCCGATCTCATCCAGAAACAGGGTTCCGCCCTCGGCCTGCTCGAAGCGGCCGCGGCGCATATTCTGCGCACCGGTGAAGGCTCCGCGCTCATGGCCGAAGAGCTCCGACTCGAGCAGCTCCTTGGGGATCGCGGCGGTATTGATGGCTATGAACGGCCTGGTTGCACGTGGACTATGCCGATGTAATGCGCGCGCGACGAGCTCCTTGCCGGTTCCCGATTCGCCGTTGATCAGCACGGTGGCATGTGACTGCGTGAGCCGGCCGATTGCGCGGAACACCTCCTGCATCGAAGCCGCCTGGCCAAGGATATCGGGGCTCGGCTGCGCCACTTCGGGGACATCGTTCTGCCGCAGGCTTTCTTCCATGGCGCGGCGGATGAGATCCACGGCATGGTCGACGTCGAATGGTTTGGGCAGATATTCGAAGGCGCCGCCCTGGAATGCGGCCACTGCGCTTTCCAGATCGGAGTAGGCGGTCATGATGATGACCGGCAGTGTCGGATAGCGCTCCTTGATCTGCTGCAGCAGCGCGAGCCCGGATCCACCCGGCATGCGGATATCGCTCACCACGACCTGCGGCACCGAGGCCTCGAGGGCGGAGAGCGCGTCTTGCGCGGAGGCGAACATCTTGAAGTCGATATCTTCGCGTGCGAGTGTCTTCTCGAATACCCAGCGGATGGAACGGTCGTCGTCGATAATCCAGACAGGTTTCATATGCGTTTCCAGATCAGTTCTCGCGCGGTAGTCACGCAGCGCTCGCCGTCAGTGGCAAGATAATGGTGAAGCAGGTACGCCCCGGCTCGCTCTCGAGCTCGACTACGCCGTGGTGCTGAGCAATGAAATTCTGCGCCAGGGTGAGCCCGAGGCCTGTGCCGCCTTCGCGGCCCGAGACCAGCGGAAAGAAGATCTTGTCGCGGATATCGATGGGCACGCCCGGGCCATTGTCCGATATCTGTATCATTACCGCGAGCCGGTGGAGCTTGCGTGCCACCGTTACCTGACGCGCAATACGTGTGCGCAGGATCACCAGACCTTCGCCCCTGAGCGCCTGCGCGGCATTGCGCGCGATGTTGAGGAGAGCCTGGATGATTTGCTCGCGGTCGGCCTCGATCGCCGGCAGGCTCACGTCGTAGTCGCGACGTACGTGGAGCTCGTGCGGAAACTCGGCAAGCAGCAGGCTGCGCACCCGCTCCAAGGCCTCATGAACGTTGAGTGCCGCCAGCCGCGGCAGCCGGTGCGGTGTGAGCAGCCGATCGACCAGCGTCTGCAGGCGATCGGCTTCTTTCATGATGACTTGCGTGTATTCCGTGAGCTCGGGGCGCTCGAGCTCGCGCTCCAGCAGCTGAGCAGCGCCGCGCAGGCCGCCCAGAGGGTTTTTGATCTCATGCGCGAGATTGCGGATCAGCCAGCGGCTGGCTTCGCTCTGATCGAGCAGGCGCGCCTCGCGTGCGATGCGCAGCTGCTGATGCAGCTCGGTGAATTCGAGCAGAAACCCGTGAGTCTCGCCGATGTCAGCCGGGGTCACGCTGCAGCTCACCGCGAAGCGCTCCTCGCCTGCCGTGCTGAGCTGCAGCTCATGCTGCGTATAAGTGCAGTTGCGCTCGGCTGCCTGATTGATGGCCGTGACCAATGCGGAATCGTCGGCGAACAGCTCGGAGAGTTTGTGCCCATGCACGTTCCTGCTGCTCAGCTTGAACAGATTTTCGGCGGCGGAGTTGGCATACACCACGCTATGGTCGACAGCCGTGAAGATCACCGCGGTTGCCAAAGCGTCCAGCGCCGGGGAGTCGAATCTGCGGTCTTGCGAAGACGATGGATGCACGGCCATGGCGACTGACAGAGCGGATCGGGTCATGCGTGCTAGATCTCGCGCTGTGCGGTGGCGGGCAGACACGAGGTGACTTGCACTGCGGCGGCAATACCAGGCGTTTGCGCGCGGCACCACGAGACACAGTGGGGCGATGTCGCTAACGAAGGTTGGCCATCTCGCGCTTGATCGATGCGATATTCTTCTCGTGCGCTTCGACCGCTTCCTGGTAAGGCTTCAATCGCTCTCGAACACGCTCGTAGTTGCGCTCGTCGCCATAGCGCACCGCTTCCTGCTCGGAGAGCGCGCGGCGCGCTTCGGCGAGCGCGTTCTGCTCGCGCCCAAGCTCCTCTTCCAGGATCTGCTTGCGCTCGTCGTCGCGTCTGCGCTGGGTCGGGGCGTCGACGCGCGTCTTGTCGGGCCCTGGAGCGGGCTGCGTCACGGGCGCGGTGGGGGTAGGAGTCTCGGCGGCGACCGGCGGTGGCGGCTGAAAGCAGGCGACCTTGCGCGCGTTCTTGAGCGGCACGTTGGAATAGATCGTCCGCCCGTCCTTGTCCAGGTATTTGCAGGTTTCGGCCAGACTCGGCGCAGCGGATAGCGCAAGGATCAGCGAGATGACGATAACGCGCATCAGGGGCTGTATAGGTGCGGTGCGGTGAGCCGGCCAGAGTGCCGGTCCCACGCAGTCTATGACAGGTGCCACGGGTAATCAATCTGGTCTTCCTTTGTGAAAAAAGCAAAAGGGCGGGTGCGCCCCGCCCTTTGTACTCACTGCGCTTCAAGGATCAGAGGCTGTAATACATTGCAAACTCGATGGGATGGGTCGTCATCCGGAAACTGGTGACCTCTTCCATCTTGAGCTCGATATACGCGTCCAGCATGTCGTTCGAGAAGACCCCGCCGCGAGTCAGGAACTCGCGACCCTTGTCCATGTGCTCGAGCGCCATCTCCAGCGAAGAACACACGTTGGGTATCTTCTTCGCTTCCTCCGGCGGCAGATCGTACAGGTTCTTGTCGACCGGATCGCCGGGGTGGATCTTGTTCTGCACGCCGTCCAAACCCGCCATCATCATCGCTGCAAAGGCGAGATACGGATTGGTGGTCGGGTCCGGAAAGCGCACTTCGATGCGCCGCGCCTTCGGACTCGAGACGTACGGGATACGCACGGCGGCCGAGCGGTTGCGAGCCGAATACGCCAGGTTGATCGGAGCTTCGAATCCGGGCACCAGCCGCTTGTAGGAGTTGGTACCGGGGTTGGTGATAGCGTTCAAAGCTTTGGCATGCTTGATGATGCCGCCGATGTAGTACAGCGCCAATTCGGACAGGCCGGCGTAGCCATTGCCGGCGAAGAGATTCTCACCGCCCTTCCAGATCGACTGGTGCACATGCATTCCGGAACCGTTATCGCCCACCACGGGCTTGGGCATGAATGTCGCCGTCTTGCCATAGGAATGAGCGACATTGTGTACGGTGTACTTCAGAATCTGCATCCAGTCCGCGCGGGTGACGAGCGGCGCGAACTTCGTGCCGATTTCGCACTGGCCGGCCGCCGCCACCTCGTGGTGGTGCACTTCGACTTCCACGCCCTGCTCTTCGAGAGCCAGGCACATGGCGGATCGGATATCCTGCAGCGAATCGACTGGAGGCACGGGGAAGTAGCCGCCCTTGATCGGCGCCCGGTGCCCCTTGTTCCCGCCTTCGAGCTCTTCGCCGGATGACCAGGGCGCTTCCTCGGACACGATGCGCACCGACGAGCCCGCCATGTTGATGTCCCAGGTGACCGAGTCGAAGACGAAGAATTCAGGTTCCGGTCCGAAGTAGGCGACGTCGCCCAGGCCGGTGGACTTGAGATAGGCCTCGGCACGCTTGGCGATGGAGCGAGGATCGCGATCATAGCCTTTGCCGTCGGAAGGCTCGACCACATCGCAAGTCAAGATGAGCGTCGGTTCGTCGGTGAATGGATCCATGCGCGCAGTGGCGGGGTCAGGCATCAGCAGCATGTCGGAAGCTTGAATTCCCTTCCAGCCCGCGATCGAGGAGCCGTCGAACGCGTGGCCGTCCTCGAACTTGCTCATCCCGAACGCCTTGGTTGGCACCGACACGTGTTGTTCTTTGCCGCGAGTATCCGTGAAGCGGAAATCAACGAACTTCACTTCGTTGTCCGTCACCATTTTCATCACGTCGGCTGCCGTCGGCATAGGCATAGATCTCTCCTAAACAATAGAAATAGTTATTGGATTCTGGGACACGAAACGAACCGCCAGTTCAGCAGAAAGCATGCCCAGCAAATTTCACCGGAATATTATTGTGAAACAGATGGTTATCTTCTCCAAAGACGATCTTGGCGCCCCGCGCTGGTGCACACTTCTCCGGTCAGGCACTGAACTGGTGCATCATAACAAAAGCGCCGGGCTTAGCGCTGGCGTTCGTGTGCGCATAGACTTGCGCTATGCTGCTGTGCATTGTGCTGCTTGCAGAAACGGCGAGGTGAACCCATGTCGTCATCCTTGATCTCCGAGATTCTCGGCTCGGCGGCAGAACGTGCGCGGGAGAAGCATCTGACCTATCAGGGTGAGCTCTTGCCGCAGGAAGCATATGCGTTGCTGCAGAAAGCGCCCGGCGCCCGGCTAATCGATGTGCGTACCCGTGCCGAGTTCGACTACGTCGGTCGTATCCCTGGCAGCGTGGAAATCGAGTGGCAGACCTACCCGGGTGGCCATCCGAACAAGACATTTCTCGCTGAGCTGCGCGCTCAGGTCGACCAGGAAGCGCTCGTGATGTTCATTTGCCGCAGCGGAGCTCGCTCGCATGCCGCTGCCGAGGCAGCGGTCAACGCAGGTTACACGCAAACCTACAATGTTCTGGAAGGATTCCAGGGCGATAAAGATTCCGAGCGCCACCGTGACACGATCGGCGGCTGGCGTGTAGCAGGGCTGCCCTGGTATCAGGGCTAGCTCCGTCGCGTACTCGCGGAGTATGGCAGATAAGTTCCCGTGCCCGGTCAGTCCACCGTCCAATCCACCAGCTTCGTGTATGCCGTGATCAGCACCAGTGCGCCGAAGCCGATGCGATACCAGGCAAACACAGTGAAGTCGTGGTGACTGATGTAGCGCAGCAGCCAGCGTACACACAGGAATGCGGCGACGAAAGCGAAGACGAAGCCGACGGCGAACATGCCGAGGTCATCGGCCGACAGCAGTGAGCGATGTTTGAACAACTCGTATCCTGACGCCGCGAACAGCACCGGTACCGCAAGGAAAAACGAGAACTCCGTCGCGGCGCGCCGCGACAACCCGAACAGCAGCCCTCCGATGATTGTCGCGCCGGCGCGCGAGGTGCCCGGAATCAGCGCGCAGCACTGTGCGAACCCCACTTTCAATGCGTCGCGCCAGGTCATATCGTCGACCGAGTCCACGCGAACGACGTGCTTGCGGCGCTCAGCCCACAGGATAATGAAGGCGCCGACAATGAACGCGATGGCGACCGGGACGGGCTTGAACAGCGCGGCCTTGATCGCTTTGCCGAGCAGCAGACCGAGTATCGCGATGGGCAGGAACGCGACCAGAAGATTGAGTGTGAACCGCTGCGCGCTGCGCTGGGTTGGCAGGTTGCTCAGCACGGAAATGAACTTGGCCCGATATTCCCATACCACCGCGAGGATCGCTCCGCACTGAATCACGATCTCGAAGACCTTCGCCTTCTCGTCGCTGAAATGGAGCAGATCGCCGGCCAGGATGAGATGGCCGGTGCTGGAGACCGGTAAGAATTCCGTCAGTCCCTCGACGACACCGAGGATGAGGGCCTTGCCGAGGAGGATCCAGTCCATGAGCCTGCCGTCGTATCGATGAAAACGCGGGAGGCTACAGCCTGCCGCGTGTCATCGTCAAATGCTTCCTGCCAACGACGGCGCAACCCGCCGCGGCGTTCAGGCTTTGGAGTAGAGCTCGGCGCCCTGCTGCACGAACTGCACAGCCTTTTCCTCCATGCCCTTGGCGAGCGCCTCGCTCTCCGACATACCCTGGGCGGCGGCATATTCGCGCACGTCCTGCGTGATCTTCATCGAGCAGAAATGCGGTCCGCACATGGAGCAGAAATGCGCGAGCTTCGCGCCTTCCTGTGGGAGCGTCTCGTCGTGGAACTGCCGGGCCTTGTCCGGATCGAGCCCGAGATTGAACTGATCGTCCCAGCGGAACTCGAAGCGCGCCTTGGACAGCGCGTTATCGCGCAACTGCGCACCGGGATGGCCCTTCGCCAGGTCGGCGGCATGCGCGGCGATCTTGTACGCGATGATGCCGTCTTTGACGTCGTCTTTGTCCGGCAATCCGAGATGCTCCTTCGGCGTCACGTAGCACAGCATCGCCGTGCCGTACCAGCCGATCATCGCTGCGCCGATTGCGCTGGTGATGTGGTCATAGCCGGGCGCGATGTCGGTGGTGAGCGGCCCCAGCGTGTAGAACGGAGCTTCGTGGCAATACTCGAGCTGCAGATCCATGTTCTCTTTGATCAGGTGCATCGGCACATGGCCGGGGCCCTCGATCATCACCTGCGTGTCGTGCCGCCACGCGATCTGCGTGAGCTCGCCGAGCGTCTTGAGCTCTGCGATCTGGGCTTCGTCGTTGGCATCGTAGATCGATCCCGGCCGCAAGCCATCGCCCAGCGAGAACGCCACGTCGTAGGCCTTCATGATCTCGCAGATCTCTTCGAACCGGGTGTACAGAAAGCTTTCGTGATGGTGCGCAAGGCACCACTTGGCCATGATCGAACCGCCGCGCGAGACGATGCCGGTCATGCGCTTTGCGGTAAGCGGAATGAACGGCAGGCGCACACCGGCGTGGATGGTGAAGTAGTCCACACCCTGCTCGGCCTGCTCGATCAGCGTGTCGCGGAAGATCTCCCAGGTGAGCTCCTCGGCCTTGCCATCGACTTTCTCCAGCGCCTGATAGATCGGGACCGTGCCGATTGGCACCGGCGAATTGCGCACGATCCATTCGCGGGTTTCGTGGATATGGCGGCCGGTGGACAGATCCATCACGGTGTCCGCGCCCCACCGCGTCGCCCAGGTCATCTTCTCTACTTCCTCGGCGATGCCGGAGCTCACGGCGGAGTTGCCGATGTTGGCGTTGATCTTCACCAGGAAGTTGCGGCCGATGATCATCGGCTCGGACTCGGGATGATTGACGTTGGCCGGAATGATCGCCCGCCCGCGAGCGACTTCATCGCGCACGAACTGCTCCGTGATGGTCTGCGGTATCGCCGCACCGAATGCCTGGCCGGGATGCTGGCGCGTCAACAGTTCGCGCGCCTCCCGGCCCGGCAGTCCTCGGGCCAGCTGCTCGCGCAGACAGTTTTCGCGCAGGGCGATGAATTCCATCTCGGGCGTGATGATGCCGCGCCGCGCATAGTGCATCTGAGTTACGTTGTGCCCCGACTTGGCCCGCCGCGGCCGGCGCTTGAGATTGAACCGCATCTCGCGCAAGCGTGGATCGGCCAGTCGCGCGCGGCCAAACTCCGAGGATGGACTCGCCAGCTCTTCGGTATCGCTCCGTTCTTCGATCCAGCGTGCACGTAACGGCTGCAGACCGTTGCGGATATCGATCTGCGCCTGCGGGTCGGTGTACGGACCCGAAGTATCGTAGACGTAGATGGCGGCGTTGCGCTCGGCGCCGAATGAGGCCGGCGTATCGGACTGGGTGATCTCGCGCATTGGCACGCGCAGGTCGGGACGCGAGCCGGCGATGTACACCTTGCGCGAGTTCGGCAGTGGTGCGATCGCAGCCTCGTCGACGTGGGCTGAGGCGGCAAGGAATTTGGGATTGGCGATCATGACTCGCTCCTGTCTCTTTGATGGCAAGCGGAGCGAACCGGTGTATTCGCAAACGCTTCCCTACGGCGGAATTACCCGCATCAGGTTATGAGGGTGTCTCTCACCCGCGTCAGGAGTGAGGAGTCAGAGGTCAGGAGTCAGAAGGCAATTTCTGATTCCTGATACCTGACTCCTGACTCCTGAAGAAGGACCCCTAGGCAAAGTGTAAAACTACGCCAACCCCGTGCGATTGGCAAGAAACCTCTGCCGGAACTCTAGCGCAAGTCCTTGTCGGTGCGCGAGTTTAATTGTTACTACAAAAACTGGTTGACTGTGAGGGTGTGTTGCGCAGGATCCCGGTGATGCAAGCGGTCGCCTTCCTCGCGGGGTCGGTGGCCGCGCCAATCCTCATTGGCAGTGCCGCCGCCGCTAGTGGACTCGCGCCCGCGCAACTTGCCGCACTGCTCGAGTCGGAGGTGTTGAGCGATGCAGCGATCGACCAGCGCATCGACATGGCTTTGATCGGGCTGTCGGCGCACCCTCCTACAGCGACACGGTAGTTGACCGGGTATGGACCTCAAGCACATTCGAATATTGCTGGTGAGCGTGCTCCGTGGAGTGTTGCTGAAAGGCGCCAGACTTGCCGATACCTGGCCGCACCTGTGCCCTATCGGGGTGTTCTTGCTGACCATGGGCGCGCTAGCTCTGGTGCAGTACCGGGAGACGGTGGATTAGGCCTCCCGACTCAGGTTTCCAGCGCAAGGTGGTGAATTTGCTACAATCCGGCATTCTTTTTGCCTACCCTTACGCGGCGATGAACCTGGAACAGGCCCGAGCCACAATGGTGGAAAGTCAGATCCGCACTTGGGAGGTGCTCGACCAGCTTGTGCTGGACACGGTCCTCGGTATCAAGCGCGAGGCGTTCACCCCGTCGCACTACGCGTCGCTAGCGTTCGTGGACATGGAAATTCCGCTCGGGCACGGCGAGGTGATGCTTGCGCCCAAGCTGGAAGCACGCATGCTGCAGGAGCTGACGCTGAAGAAGACCGACCGCGTGCTCGAGATCGGAACCGGCAGCGGCTACATGACCGCATTGCTCGCCGCACTCGCAGAACACGTCCACAGCGTCGAGCTGCACGAGGATTTCGCGCATAGTGCGGCAGCGAAGCTCGAAGGACTCGGGATCAAGAATGTCACGGTGGAAACCGGCGATGCGCACGCCGGCTGGACCCGGCATGCGCCCTACGACGCGATCCTGCTGACCGGCTCGGTTCCGTCTCTCCCCCCCGAGTTCAAGTCGCAGCTGCGGGTGGGAGGGCGTCTGCTCGCCGTGATCGGAGAGCCCCCCATCATGACGGCAATACTCTACACGTGCGTTGCCGAAGGCACGCTCAATGAAGTAGGTCTGTTCGAGACATGCATCGCGCCGCTGCGCAACGTCGTGCGGCCCGACCGGTTCGTCTTTTAGAATTATGCCGACACGCTGCTCGTTGCTCAGCCGCGTCTGAACTGATTACGAAAGAGGGGAGAAACATGCGTTGCAACGTCGTAGCGGGGCTGGTCTTCGGCCTTTCAGCCGGCTCAGCGCTCGCCGATGATCTGATGTCGATCTATCGCGATGCCATCGTGCAGGACCCGGTCTATGCCAGCTCGAAGTCGGCCTATGCGGCGACCAAGGAAAAGTTGCCGCAGGGGCGCGCGCTATTCCTGCCGAACATCAACGCCACCGCGAACACCACTTACAACAATGTCGACACCAGCTACAACAGAGCCACCCCTAATCTCCCGCAGGGAACGGTTAGCTACCCGAGCTACGGTGTGGGCGTCAACCTGACGCAACCGATCTTTCGTCCGCAGAATTACTCGTTGAACGATCAGGCCCAGATCCAGGTGGCTCAGGCTGAGAGCCAGCTCGCCTTTTCCGCGCAGGACTTGATACAACGCGTGGCAACGGCTTATTTCGATGTGCTGCTGTCCGAATTCAACCTGGGAACGGTGCGCGCACAGAAAGCGGCGACGGCGGAGCAGTTGGCGCAAGCCAAGCGCAACTTCCAGGTTGGTACCGCAACGATCACCGATACCTACGACGCGCAGGCGCGCTTCGATCTGGTCAATGCACAGGAAATCACTGCGGTGAACGACATCGAGGTCAAGCGCCGGGCCCTGCAGCAGATCATCGGCCGCCTGCCCGGGCCGCTCGCCAAGGCGCAGGAGAACATCGTGCTCAGCGCGCCTGAACCCAACGATATGGAAGCGTGGGTGCAGGCGGCATACAACAACAGCCTTCAGGTGCAGATCGCCAAGGCGAATCTGGACATTGCGGCCAAGGAAATCGAGCGCAGCCGTTATGCGCAGTACCCGACCATCGATGCGGTCGGCGGGGCGAACTACAACAAGCAGAACAACAACCCCACGCTTGGCTTCGGTGAAGATACACGTACCCTCACGATTGGCGTGCAGCTCAACTTTCCGCTGTATCAAGGCGGCGCGCTCACCTCGAAGGTGCGCGAAGCGATCGCCAACAAGTCCAAATCGGAGGAAGACTTCGAAAACGCCCGGCGCACCGTTGC
>JBGQKF010000047.1:0-15853 GCA_041499435.1 Gammaproteobacteria bacterium | reverse complement strand
GACCGCGCCCAGCGGGTAGGACACCTGCTTGAAGAACGGCACGATGAACTCGGTCTGCGCGGGCGTGCCGCTGTAGGCGAGAAAGCCCGCGGCCGCGAACCCGAGCAGGGATTGCCACAGGAACTTGGTGCGTGCCGACAAACCCTTCGGATTGCGGTGTACGACCTTGCGATAATCGTCGATCCAGCCGATGGTACCGAATCCGAGCGTGACGGCGATCACCACCCAGACGAAGCGGTTGGTCAGGTCGCCCCACAGCAGCGTCGCAATCGTGATCGACACCAGGATCAGCGCGCCACCCATGGTCGGCGTGCCGGCTTTGGTGAGATGGGTCTGCGGACCGTCGTCGCGCACGGCCTGCCCGATCTTGTACGCGGTGAGCTTGCGGATCATCGGCGGGCCGATGACGAATGTGATCGCGAGCGAGGTGAGCGTACCCAGCACCGCGCGCAGCGTAATGTAGCTGAACACGTTGAACGTGCGCACCTCCTGCGCGAGCAACTGGGTCAGCAGGAGCAGCATGTCAATGGCTCCCGTGCGCATGCGGCTCGCCGTTGATGAAGCGTTGCACGACCCGCTCCATGCGCATGAAGCGCGACCCCTTCACCAGCACAGTGGTGTCCGCCGTCAGCGCCTGATCCAGCGCTGCACACAGTGCATCGAGATTCTCGAAAGCCCGCGCCCGCGGACCGAAGCTGCGCGCTGCCGCCTGCGACAGCGTGCCCAAGGTGAACAGCTGATCGACACCGGCGCGCCGCGCATGCGCGCCTACTTCGGCGTGCAGCTGTTCGCCGGCCGCGCCGAGCTCTCCCATGTCTCCCAGCACCAGCAGCCGCTTGCCCGGCGCGAGCATCAGCACATCGATTGCAGCGGTCACCGAATCCGGATTGGCGTTATACGTGTCGTCGATGAAGGTCGCGCCCGAGCACGAGCGCTTGCGCTGCAGCCGACCGGCAGTTCCCGCATAGTTGGACAGCCCGGCGGCCACATAGGCCGGCCGGAGGCCGAGCACGTGGGCCACCGCCGCAGCGGCCAGAGCGTTACGCACGTTATGCACGCCGGGCACGCTCAGACGGACCAGATACTGGGTCTGCGGCGTGCGCACCGTCATCAACGTCGCGTCGCCGCTCATCTCATATTGCGCGCTGATCGCGGCCGGCTGCTCGATTCCGAAGTCGACCACGCGACGGCCGGCGTTCATCTCGCGCCACAGCTCGGCGAAGTCATCATCGGCATTCACCAGCGCGACACCGCCCGGGCGCAGGCCTTCATAGATCTCACCTTTGGCGCGCGCGATCGCTTCGCGCGAACCGAGCTCACCAATGTGTGCGGTACCGGCGTTGTTCACGAGCGCGACGTCGGGCCGGGCGAGTTGCGTGAGGTAGCGGATTTCGCCCAGATGGTTCATCCCCATCTCGATCACCGCGTAGCGATGCTCAGTCCGCAGCCGCAGCAGCGTGAGCGGCATGCCGATGTCGTTGTTGAGATTGCCCGCAGTGGCGAGCACGCCTTCTTCTCCGGCGGCCTCGCGCAGCACGGCGGCTAGCATTTCCTTCACCGTGGTCTTGCCGTTGCTTCCGGTGACCGCGACCACCGGAATGCTGAAGCGCTCGCGCCACCCGGCCGCCAGGCGCCCGAGCGCGAGCCGTGTGTCGGCTACGATCAGAAGCGGCCAATCGGGGCGGGTCAGGTGCGCGCGCCCATCGACCATCGCTGCAGCGGCTCCCGCCGCAAATGCGGACTCGACGAACGTGTGTCCGTCGAAGCGCTCGCCGCGCAGCGCGACGAAAAGATCCCCGCGTCTTAGACTGCGGGTATCGGTGGACACGCCGGTAAACACGCTGTTTTCACCGGTCCGATTTGCACCCAATGCATTCGCTGCCGTCTGCAGATCGAGCATGATCAAGCGCGTCCTTCCATAGCCACCGCAGCCACCTCGGCATCGCTGAACGGAAGACGTTGTCCGGCGACTTCCTGATACGCTTCATGACCCTTGCCGGCGAGCAGGACCAGATCCTGCTCGCGCGCTTCGCGGATCGCGCGGTAGATTGCGCTTGCGCGATCCGGCTCGGTCCAGTAGTTGGCATGCGCACCGGCGACAACTTGATCGATGATCGCGCGTGGATCTTCGCTGCGCGGATTGTCGCTGGTGACGACCGCCAGATCGGCCAGGCGGGTCGCGATCTCGCCCATGAGCGGACGCTTGCCCGGATCGCGCTCGCCACCGCAGCCGAACACACAGATCAATCTGCCGTCTGCGCCCAGCACGTGGCGCAACGTCTCCAGGACTTTTTCCAGCGCATCGGGCGTGTGTGCATAATCGATCACCACCAGCGGCGATCGCGGCCGTCTCACCATCTGCAGGCGGCCCGCGACGGGTTCCACATGTTCGAGCGCGCGCGTGGCGTCTTCCAGCGTGACTTCGGCGGCGAGCAGCGTGCCGAGCACACCGAGCAGATTCGCGGCGTTGAAGCCACCCAGCAGGCGACTGCGGATCACCCCGGCACCCCAGGGTGTTTCGATTTCCAGCGTGAGGCCGCGCTTGGACAGATCCAGCCGATGCCCGGAAATCTCGCCCTTTCCCAGTCCATAGCCGAGCACTTCGACTTGCGAGCGATCGAGCGACGCCGCGAGGCGCGCGCCGAAATCGTCATCGAGATTGATCACGGCATGCCGCAATCCCGGCCAGTGAAACAACCGCGCTTTCACGCGACCGTAGTGGTCCATGCTGCTGTGGTAGTCCAGATGATCGCGAGAAAGATTGGTGAACAGCGCGGCCTTAAAGGCCGCGCCGTTCACCCGGCCCTGGTCGAGGCCGTGGGAGGAGACTTCCATCGCGAGATGAGATGCGCCCTGGGCAACGAGACCGGCGATCTGCTGCTGCAGGCTCACTGCGTCGGGCGTGGTATGCGTGGGCTCGGACAACGCTCCAGGAAAGCCATTGCCCAATGTTCCGATCACCGCTGCGCGCTTGCCAAGCTGCGCAAGCGACTGCGCGATCCAATGCGAGCAGGACGTCTTGCCATTGGTGCCGGTGACGCCGGCGAGCCAGAGCTGCTCCGATGGTTGTCCATACACATGCGCGGCGATGGCGCCGACGTGCTCGCGCAGCCTGTCAACGGGAAGGTTGGGCACGCGCCACGCCGGGTCCCAGGCAAAGCCGTCGGCTTCCCAGATGACGGCGAGTGCGCCCGCTTGAATCGCCTGCGGAATGAGGGCGCGCGCATCGATACGACCTCCCGGCATGGCAACGAATACATCCCCAGGCTGAATGCGACGGGTGTCGCTCGTGAGCCGCGCAATCGGGATGCCGAGCCGCTGGAGCTGAGCGAGATCGAAGGACTGTGGGTGCGCCATGCTCACACCTCTTCGCGCACTTCGGGCGCGGTATCGCTTGGCGCGATTTCCATCAGCGGCGCATCCGGCGGGACCGCCAGCATGCGCAGCGCCTCGGACATGACGCGGCTGAAGACCGGCGCCGAAACGACGCCGCCGTAATACTGGCCGTTGGACGGCTCATCCAGCATCACGGCGATCACCAGCCGCGGGTCGGATGCGGGCGCGATGCCGACGAACGTGGACACATAGCGATCGGCGGCATACGTATGTCCCTCGAGCTTGTGCGCCGTGCCCGTCTTGCCGGCGACGCGATACCCCATCACATAGGCCCGCGGCGCCGTCCCGCCTGGCTTCACCACCGTCTCCAGCATGCTGCGCACGGCCAGCGCGGTCGTCGCCGAGACCACGCGCTGACCGGTTACGGTCTCATCGTGACGGAACAGTGTCAGCGGCTGGAGTGTGCCTTCCGTGGCGAACACGGTGTACGCGCGCGCGAGCTGCAGCAGGCTCACGGATATGCCATGGCCATAGGACATGGTGGCCTGCTCGATCGGGCGCCAGTGCTGATAGGAACGCAGCCGTCCGGCGACTTCGCCCGGGAAGCCGAGCTGCGAAACGCTGCCGAAATCGGTAGCCGAGAAAACCTTTCACAACGCCTCGCGGGGCAGCGCGAGCGCGACCTTCGTTGCCTCGACGTTGGACGATTTCTGCAGCACCTGCGCAATCGTCAACATGCCTTCGGGATGGGCATCGTGAATCGTGGCATCGCCGACCACGAGGTAACCCGGTGAAGTCTGCAGCACGGTGTTGGGTCTGATCACGCCCGCATCGAGCGCGGCCGCAACAGTGAAGGGTTTCAGCGTAGAGCCGGGCTCGAATGCATCCGTAATCACTCGATTGCGGCTGCGGCGCACGTCGAGCGTGGCGCGATTGTTGGGGTTGAATGCAGGCAGGTTGGCCAGAGCGAGCACCTCGCCGCTCTTCACGTCGAGCACTACGATCTCGCCCGCGCGCGCGTGCTCGCGCAGCACCGCCGCCTTGAGCTCGCGATAGGCGAGATACTGCAGCTTGCGATCGATCGACAAAGACAGATCTCGACCTTCGATCGGCGCTCTCAGCGGCTCCGCGTCTTCGACCACCCGCCCCAGCCGGTCCTTGATCACCCGGCGGCTGCCCGGCTTTCCAGACAGCCAGTCCTGATAGGCGAGCTCGATGCCCTCCTGACCGCGATCGTCGACATCGGTGATGCCGATCAATTGCGCGGCGACTTCGCCGTCCGGGTAGTAACGACGATACTCGCGCTTGAGCGAGATGCCGGGGAGGCCCAGCTGCACGACGCTCGCCGCGATCTCAGGCGGCAGGTGGCGCTTGAGGTAGACGAACTCGCGCCCGCTTTCCTCGAGCTTGCGCCTGAGCTCCCACTCTTCGAGTCCAAGCAGTCTGGCGAGCTGGCGACGCTGCGACGCGGTCATGCGCACATCCGGCGGGCTCGCCCAGACCGATTCCACCGGCGTGCTGATGGCGAGCGGCTCGCCGTAGCGATCGGTGATCATGCCGCGGTGCGCCGGCAGCTCGATGATGCGGGTGAAGCGCGAGGCCCCTTCCTGCTGCAGAAAATCGTTTTGCCAGACCTGCAAATACATGGCGCGTGCCGTCAGCACGCCAAACCAGGCCAGCACGATGCCGATCAGCACGCGCGCGCGGCGAGCCGGTAGGCGCAGCTTCAGCGCGTCATGCACCGGGGGCTTCATCGTTGCTTCCTCGGCGCGTCGGGCTGTGGAACCGGCCGGTTGATGGCTGCGCCGCCTTGCCCGACCAGGCGCACACGCGAAGCAGGCGGAACGCGCATCTGCAGGTAGCCGCTGGCGATACGCTCGATGCGCGCGTGCATCGCCCAGGTGCTCTGCTCGAGCTGCAGCTGCCCCCACTCCACGTCAATCTGCTTGGTCGTCTCTTGCTCCTTGGTCAACTGTGTGAATAGACGCCGGGCGCGATGCTGGGAAGTCACCAGCGCGAGCGCGCACGCAAGACACACAACAGCCAACGCGACGTTGATGCGTAACACCCACTTTCCTATCCCGCAGCCGGCGTTGCCGCCAGCCGCTCGGCTACCCGTAGCACGGCGCTGCGTGCGCGCGGGTTCGCGGCGATTTCGGCTGCGCTCGCTCGCTGCGCTTTACCGATCAGCCGCAACTTCGGCGGCGCACGGTCCACTTCTCTTACCGCCAGCCCACGCGGTACGGGCGCGGGTTGCGAATGGCTGCGCATGAATCGCTTCACGATCCGGTCTTCCAGCGAATGAAAGCTGATCACTGCCAGCCGACCGCCGGCACTGAGCGCATCCAGGCATTGCGCGAGCGCTAGCGATAATTCCTCAAGCTCTTGATTGATGAAAATCCGTATAGCCTGGAATGTCCGCGTCGCCGGGTCTTGGCCTGGCTCACGCGTGCGGACGGCCTGCGCCACGATCTGGGCAAGCTCGCGGGTGGTGCCGATAGCTCCCCGCGATCGAGCCGCAACAATCGCTCTTGCAATCGGCTGAGCAAACCGTTCTTCGCCATAAGTTCTGATCACCTCCCCGATTTGGTTTTCAGAAGCGCTTGCCAGCCACTGTGCTGCGGTCATTCCGCGCGTGACATCCATCCGCATGTCGAGCGGACCGTCCAATTTGAAACTGAAGCCACGAGCAGCGTCCTCGAGTTGCGGGGAGGACACGCCAAGATCCATAAGGATACCGTCCACGCGATCGATGCTCTGAGCGGACAGCACCTGGATGAGTTGCGTGAAGCTCGCGTGAGCGATCGTGAAGCGCGTGTCGGCGATGTCCGCGCCCGCGCCGACTGCGACCGGATCGCGGTCGAGCGCGAGCAGGCGCCCCCGTGCGCCCAAGCGCGCCAGGATCGCCCTGCTGTGCCCGCCTCTTCCAAACGTGCAATCCACGTAGACTCCTTCTGCTTTGACCGCGAGCGCGTCAACTGCTTCCTGCAGCAGAACCGGCCGATGCGCGCTCAGAGCGAGAAATCCTCCAGCTCGGGCGGAATACCCTCTTCGTTCAACGCAATCGACTTATCCATCTGCGCATCCCACTTCGCTTCGTCCCACAGCTCGAAGCGAGCGCCCTGACCCACGAGTGCCACGTCCTTCTCCAGACCGGCGAACTTGCGCAGCGGCCCCGGAATCAGGATGCGGCCGGAGCCATCGATCTCGACATCCGAAGCATTGCCGACCAGCAGCCGCTGCAGATCGCGGGTGCGCGGGTGAAAGCTGGAGAGGCTCATCAGCTTCTGCTGAATGGGCTCCCAGTCCGGGGCTGGATAGACGAGCAAGCACAGCGCCGAATCGGCGGTCAGCACCAGCTTGCCCCCCGCACGAAGCTGCAGAACCTCGCGGAACTTCGCGGGGACAGCGAGTCGGCCCTTACTATCCAGCGTCAGGGACGTGACACCGCGGAACACTTATGCTCCTGAATCTTCATAATCTCCCACAACAACCCACTTTCTCCCACTTCGCCGCACTATAGTTAAAAGATCCACCACGGTCAAGTAACAAACGAGAGATTTTGCATTCTGGACAATGACTTATATCGAGGACTTGATGCGACGAGCGAGCGGCATTAAAATCACCCGCGTAAACAATACGGTATGCTGGTCACTGCAAGTTATTTCGAGGGAAAAGCGAGGAAATAATTGTCGTAGAGGGACGACGCGAACGGGCTGGCGAGGCCCGGCGAAACCAACGTGAAGCTGGCCTGTAAGCCGGGTTCTGTCCAGGGGTTAACCTTGGGCAGTCATTCCTCTCGACCATCGGTTACCCGATGGCTCCAGCAGCCTACCCGGGAGCAGCGCGAGCCACGCTCTCGCTCCCCTATTTGGCCTTGCTCCGGATGGGGTTTGGCGTGCCGTTCCTGTCACCAGAAACGCGGTGGGCTCTTACCCGCCGCACGCCCTGCGGCGTGCCGCCGCGCACCTTGCGGTAGCGCGCACCATTTCACCCTTGCCTGAGCCTCGCACGCAGCAGATGCAAAATTTACCCTTTGCATCGCCGCGCTGCGGGCCATCGGCGGTGTACTCTCTGTTCCACTTTCCGTCGCCTCGCGGCGCCCGGCCGTTAGCCGGCATCCTGCTCTGCGGAGCCCGGACTTTCCTCTGCATCGGACCAGCTGATGCAGCGACTGCCTGGCCAGCTTCACAGGTCTATCCTACTCGACTTACGACCCGTATGCGCGCGCTGTTCGTGCAACAGGTGAATGCGCACGCCGAGCACTTCGACGTCCGCGACTTCAGGCAGCGTCAGCGACCAGGATTGCGTATCGTTGTTGCCGCGAACGCTGACTGTCGGAGCGAACTCACCGAGGGCCTGCAGCACGTGCTCGCCGCCGATGTCGCCGGCATGCAGAAGGAGATCGCAACCGCGCAGAGCCGCGAGCGCCTCGCTGCGCAACAGCCCATGCGTATCGGATATGACGCCGATCAGGCTGGCTGCCATGCCAGAACCCGCATTGACTGCGCCAACAACTCCGCCCGCAGATCGCTCAATCGCCGTCGATGGTCCATTGCACGACGCCGCCAGCGCGCATCGGCACCAGCCAGTGCTCGCCGAACGGCAGTTGCTGCGGCACCCGGTAGTCGCGCTTGCGCAAACGCAGGCGCTCTGAATTGCGCGGCAGTCCATAGAAATCGGCGCCGAACCAGCTGGCGAAGCCTTCCAGCCGCTCGAGCGCACCCGCCGCCTCGAATGCTTCGGCATAGAGCTCGATTGCGGTGTGCGCGGTGTACAAACCAGCGCAGCCGCAATCGGTCTCCTTGGTGTGCCGCGCGTGGGGCGCGCTGTCTGTTCCCAGGAAAAACTTCGGATTACCCGAGGTGGCCGCCGCGAGCAAGGCCTGGCGATGCGCTTCACGCTTGAGCACCGGCAGACAGTAGTGATGCGGGCGGATGCCACCCTGGAACAGCGCATTGCGATTGAGCAACAGATGATGCGCGGTGATCGTTGCCGCAACGTTCGGCCCTGCCTGCGTCACGAACGCAACGGCCTCTCGCGTCGTGATGTGCTCCATCACCACCTTGAGCGTCGGCAGGCGCCACACCAGCGGTGCGAGCGTGCGCTCGATGAAAACCCGCTCGCGGTCGAACACATCGACTTGCGCATCGGTCACCTCACCGTGCACGAGCAGCGGCATACCGGCCGCGGCCATCGCCTCGAGCACGGGCAGACATCTGGCGATATCGGTGACGCCGGAATCGGAGTTCGTGGTAGCACCCGCCGGATAGTACTTGACGGCGAACACCGCGCCGCTGTCTTGCGCGCGCGCAATCTCTTCGGGCACGGTGTTGTCAGTCAAGTACAACGTCATCAACGGTTGAAAGCGCGCACCGGCTGGCAGTGCAGCCAAAATCCGCTCGCGATATGCGAGCGCCATTGCGGTGTCGATTACCGGCGGCCTCAGGTTCGGCATGACGATGGCCCGTGCAAAACGCTCGACCGTATCACCGAGCACCGCCTGCAATGCGCTCCCGTCGCGCAGGTGCAGGTGCCAGTCGTCAGGGCGGATGATATCGAGACGATCCATGGGCGCTCTTAGGAAGCGGGCTTGAGCTCGAGGGCGTGCTGGTACAAGGTGTTCCTGCTGGCACCGGTGATCTGCGCCGCAAGCGCCACGGCGCGGCTCAACGGCAGCTCCTCGAGCAGCAGAGCGAGCGTGCGGTGCGCGTGTGCTTCAGCTTGTGCGTCGGCACGCTGAGCCGCGCTGCTCACGATCAACACGAGCTCGCCCTTGCTGCGTGCCGGATCCTGTGCAACCCAGGCTGCGGCGTCGCCGAGCGCGCAGCGATGCCAGCTCTCGAACATTTTGGTGAGCTCGCGGGCAATCGTGATCTCGCGCGTCGGACCGAACGCGGTGGCCATATCGGCAAGCGTTTCCAGCAAACGATGGGGCGCCTCGTAGAAAACCGCCGCATACGGGAGCTGGGCCGCAGCCGCGAGGATCTTTTGCCGCGCGCTGGGCTTCGCCGGGGCAAAGCCATAGAACACGAACTGCGCGGCATCGACGCCGGCGGCCGACAATGCAGCGGTCAGGGCGCTCGGGCCGGGGACCGGCACCACCGGCCACCCTGCTTCGCGCATGCGGCGTACGAGCACGACGCCCGGATCGCTGATGCCGGGCGTTCCGGCGTCGGTCACGTATGCCACCGCCTCGCCACGCGCCAACCGATCGGCAACCGCGCCGGCCGCCACGCTCTCGTTGTGCTCATGCAGGGCGATCATCCGGGTCTGAATCTGATAGTGCGACAACAGGCGGCGGGTGAGCCGGGTGTCTTCCGCGGCCACCACATCGACGCTGCGCAGAACATCCAGCGCGCGCAGCGTGATGTCCCGCAAATTCCCCAGCGGGGTGGCCACGACATATAATGCCGGGTCCAATCGCGTCTGTTGGTCACTCATGCAACGGCAATCGGCTTTCTGGCTGCGCATCCTGACGTTACTATACTTGGGCGCTTGCACACTCGCCAATCGTGACGCGTGCGCGCAGCAAACCGACGTTCCGGCCGCCACCAAAGCCGGTCCACACATCGCGGTGTTGCTGCCGCTCAAGTCAACGGCCGTGGGCCGTCAGGCCGACGCGGTGCGTCTGGGTGTGCTCGAAGCCGCCAAAGTGCACCGCGGCACCACACTGCCGCTGGTCGTCTACGCAACCAGCGATGAGTCATTCGATGTGGTGGAGGCCTACGAAAACGCGGTGCGCAGCGGCGCGCAGTTCGTCATCGGCCCGCTCACACGCAGCGCGGTCACTTCGCTGGCCGCCACGCAGCTCGTGAACGTGCCAACGCTCGCGCTCAGTGCGCCGGACGCGGACGCGGTGCTGCCGCAGAACCTGTTCGTGTTCGGTCTCCAGGTGGAAAACGAAGCCAAGCAGATCGCACAGCTCGCACGCGAAAAGGGACGGCGCGCGCTCATCATCGCGAACGAGACTGCGCTTTCGCGCCGGCTCGCGCAGGCTTTCGCCGACGAGTTCGCGCGCCGCGGCGGCACGGTGGTCGATCAGGCTCAGTACACCAGCGATGCGCCGGCCTTGATCAAGCTCCGCGATTCGATCGCGGCGGGCGTGAGCGATGTGATCTTCCTCGCGCTCGATGCGCAGCGCGCCCGCGCGATCCGCTCATACCTCGGGGGCGCGCAGGCGATCTTCGCGACCTCGCTGGTGTACGTCAGCGCCGATCCGCTCGCCAATCACGAGTTGAACGGCGTCTATTTCGTGGATATGCCCTGGTTGCTGTCTCCCGATCACCCGGCGGTTCTCGCTTACGCGCGGCAGACGCAGAACAGTCTCGAGTTCCAGCGCTTCTATGCACTGGGCATCGATGCATACCGCATCGCGCAGGATCTGCTCAAGGCCACAGCGGGACGCGCGCCATTGGACGGTGTCACCGGCACCATACTGCCCGCCCGCGAGCACCGCTTCGTGCGCGAATCGGTCCCGGCGCAGTTCAACCAGGGCGAAACCCGCACGCTCAGCGATACCCTGGGCCGTCCCAACGGATGATCGTCCTATGAGCGGGACCGGCGCACAGGCCGAAGAGCAGGCGCTGCGCTTCCTGCTCGGCCATGGGCTCAAGCTCAAGGCACGCAACTACCGCTGCCGAATGGGCGAGATCGACCTCATTCTGCTGGACGGCAAGACTCTCGTGTTCGTGGAAGTGCGCATGCGGCGCAGCCCTGCATTTGGCGGCGCAGCAGAGAGCATCACACAAAGCAAGCGTGCGCGCGTGCTTGCGGCCGCGCGCCATTATCTTGCCGGCAAGCAGCCCACCCCCGCATGCCGGTTCGATGCCCTGCTGATCGAAGCCGATGGCGCGCCGCTCTGGATCAAGGATGCGTTCGGCGAATGACGATATTGGACCGTGCGTTATTCGTGCAATAATCTCGCCGCAAACAAAACAGGGCTATGAAGCCGATGGATCTGAACAAACGAATCAGCCGGCATTTCGCCGACAGCGCACAGCTCAAGCTCGACGCGGCAAAGCTGTTGACCGAACCGCTGCGTATCGCCGCCGAGCGGATGGTTCAATGCCTCATGAACGAGGGCAAGATATTGGCTTGCGGCAATGGCGGCTCGGCGGCCGACGCTCAGCACTTCAGTGCCGAGTTGCTCAACCGCTTCGAGATGGAGCGGCCTGCGCTCGCCGCGATCGCGCTCACCACCGACTCCTCCACGCTCACCTCGATCGCCAACGACTATGACTACAATCAAGTGTTCTCCAAGCAGATACGCGCTTTGGGACAGCCCAACGATCTGCTCCTCGCGATCTCCACCAGCGGCAACTCGCGCAACGTGATCGAAGCGGTGCAGGCGGCGCACGAGCGTCAGATGGGCGTCATCGCGCTCACCGGAAAGAACGGCGGCACCATGGGCGAGTTGCTCGGTCCCGATGATGTGCATGTGTGCGTGCCGCATGCCAACACCGCGCGCATCCAAGAGGTTCACATCCTGTGCCTGCATTGCATGTGCGATGCCATCGATTGTCTGCTGCTGGGGGTCGAATAGAACATGAAAAAATCGAAGCTTGCAGTCATCGTCTGTCTCATGCTTTGCCTGCCCCTGCTGCACGGCTGTTTCGTGCCGGTGGTGGCCGGTGGCGGCACCGCGGTGCTCATGGCCGAGGATCGGCGCAGCAACGGCACGATCATCGAGGACCAGACCATCGAGGGCAAGGTGCGCAGCCGGATCAGCGATAAGTACGACGATCAGGTGCACGTGGACGTGGCGAGCTACGATCGCTTCGTGCTGCTGGTCGGCGAGGCGCCCAGCCAGGAGGTGAAAGACAACATCGGCGTGATTGCGCTCGGCGTCGAGAACGTGCGTAACGTGCAAAACGAGATCGTCATCGGACCGAATACCTCCGCCAGCACCCATGCGAATGACGCTTATCTCACCAGCAAAGTGAAGGCGCGCTTCGTGAGCGAGAATAAATTCCAGCCCAACCACGTCAAAGTCATCACCGAGGACAGCGTGGTCTACCTGATGGGGCTGGTCAAAAAGAAGGAGGCAGACGACGCCGCGGAAATCGCCAGCACCACCGGCGGGGTGCAAAAAGTGGTGAAGGTTTTCGAATATATGTGATGCCGCGCGCTCAACGGCGCTTGCCGCTCGCTGCAGCGTAGAGCTCTAAAGTGAATGCGCGCGCCTGCGCATGGTCCACGATAGGCGCCGGGTAGTCCCGACCGATTGTCACGCCCGTTTGCATCTGCTGCTGGGCTGTCATGGTCCACGGCGCATGGATGAAGGCATCGGGAACCGTTCCAAGCTCCGGCAGATACAGCCGGATGAAGCGGCCCTGCGCGTCGAACTTCTCGGACTGCCGCACTGGATTGAAGATGCGAAAGTACGGCTGCGCGTCGCATCCGGTTGAAGCCGCCCACTGCCAGCCGCCGTTGTTGGCAGCGAGATCATAGTCGTTCAACCGCTGCGCGAAGTAACGCTCCCCCCAGCGCCAGTCCACATGCAGATCCTTCACCAGAAATGATGCCACTACCATGCGCAGCCGGTTGTGCATATAGCCGGTCTGATTGATCTGGCGCATGGCGGCATCGACCAGCGGATAGCCCGTGCGTGCCTCGCACCAGGCGCGGAAGTGGTCTTCCCGGTTGGGGAAGCGCACCTGGTCGAGCTCCGGACGAAACGCGTGCTCCACCACATGCGGATGGTGATACAGGATCATGAAGTAGAAGTCGCGCCAGATGAGCTCGGAGAGCCAGGTGTGCGCGCCTGTGCTTTTCCGCCGCCACGCGGCACGCGCCAGCTCGCGAATGGATAGAGTGCCAAAGCGCAGATGGACTGAGAGATACGACGGCCCCTTGATGGCCGGATAGTCGCGCCACTCGTGATAGTGGTCGATCCGCGCGAGAAAATCCTTGAGCCACCGCCTGCCACCTGCAGTGCCGGTCGGGATTCCCAGCTGGTCGAGATTGCTGCGAGAAAATCCCAGACTTTCCAGCGACAGCATGGTCGGCGTTTTTACCGGTGCAAGCGCGTTTGCGCGCGCTTCCACCGGACGCGCTGCAAGGTGCTCGGGGCGCAACCGTGCGAGCCACGCCTGCTGGTACGGCGTGAACACACTGAAGGAACGCTGCGCCTGCGTGAGCACTTCATCGCCCTCGAAGATCACCTGATCCTTACTGCTTTGGAATTCGATCCCACGGTCGAGCAGGCTGCGTTGCACGGCGCGGTCGCGCTCCAGCGCAACGGGCTCATAGTCGCGATTGACGTAGACCGCCTGCACATCGAGGCGCGCTGCGAGCGCTGGGATCTCGTCGCGTGCGCAACCGTGCAACACCCATAGCGCACCGCCGAGCGCGCGCAGCGTTGCTTCGAGCTCCGCGACGCATCTCCAGATGAACTCTACGCGTCGGTCGCGGCGCTCGCTCAGTGCGTCGAGAATTTCGGTGTCGAACACGAATGCGCAATACACCGCGCGACTATGCGCGAGTGCGAGCGATAAAGCCGTGTGATCGTATGCACGCAGATCCCGGCGGAACCACACCAGCGCGCGATCGTAGGGGTGACGAGCTTCCATTGGTGTTGGCGCGGGTCACAAACCACTGCCACGGAGGCGAAAATTAGGTGCTCACTTGCAGCGGTGAAAAGGATTTCTAGCCGCGCTCCAGTTGCGCCTGCACGAGCTTGGTTCTGCCGGCGCGGTAGCCGGCCTCGCAGTAAGCAAGATAGAAGTTCCACAGGCGCTGGAAGCGTCGGTCGAGACCGAGCTTCGCCAGCTGCTGCCAGGCGTGATTGAAGCGCTCGCGCCAGCATTGCAGCGTACGCACATAGTCGTCGCTGAACGATGCCGATGAGATGACCTGCAGTCCCGCCTGGCGCGCGTGCCACTCCAGAATCTTCCAGGAAGCGAGCTGCGCGTTCGGATGAACGTGCTGGCGCAGGAAATCGAGCTCGCTCGAGCGCGCCTCGCACACTTCATCGCCGAGGACGCCGGCTTGCACAAACGCTGTCCCACGGTGGTCGAGGCAGCGGGCAATGGCATCGAAGTACGCGCCCCATGCGACCTGCCCGATCGCTTCGTACGCCTCGATGGATACGACAAAATCATAGCGGCCGCGCAGCTCCCGAAAATCGCGCAGCTCTACGCTGACCGATTCGTGCAGGCCCGCCGCTTGCATCCGCTCGCGCGCCCATTGCACCTGCTGGCGCGAGATGCAAATGGCATCGACGCGGCAACCATAGTGGGCTGCCGCATGCTGCGCAAAACCGCCCCAGCCGCAACCGATGTCGAGCAGCCGCTGTCCCGGCTGGGGCCGCAGCGCCTGCAGGACGCGTTCGAACTTGGCAATCTGCGCGTGCTCCAGAGTGCGCTCTCCGTCCGCGTCGAACAGCGCGGCGGAGTAGGCCATCGATGGATCGAGCCACGCCCGATAGAACTCGTTCCCCAGACGATAGCGGGCATGCACGTTGATCGGCACGCGCCTGGCAACCGCGGCCGCGATTGCATCCCACCAGCGGCGCACCTCTGGCTCACGGAACAGCTCGTGGTTGAGCTCGATCAAGGTCAACAAGGCAGGCAGATCGGTGCTGTCCCAGGCGCCTTCCAGGTAAGCCCGCACGTGACCCTGATGCAACCGTAAGAGCTCGTAAGCCACATCCCAGCGGCGTAAATCGATCTGCGCCTGAGGCCCTGGGGCGACGCCTTCGAATGCGTAGTGCTCATCAGCCGGGCCGAGAACTTCCAGGCGGCCGGCATGCAGGTTGGTTAATGCCCTGCATAACGCGCGTGCGCCTTGTGGAAATGTGCGGCCAAGCGGCACGGCCGAAATATCATTGCAGGTCAAGGCGACGGACGACGCAAACGTACGGCTTGCGCAGCGATGGCAGCACGATCATGTATTCGTCGCTGCATTGGTGCAGTTACCAGCGAAAACGCCCCTGCAAAGAGGGGCGTTCGCTAAACGTCGGAGATTGGAGACGAACAGCCGTGCAGGCAGGTCTTCGAGCACTAGTTCGAGTGCGTGCGCAAACGGGAGCCAGGCACCAGCGAAAGCTTGCCACCTTCTGCCACCACCTGCGCGTGAAAGGAGAGATACTCGTCGATCAACTCGTCCTCGGCATCCGCGTCAGGCTGATCTACAGCGGCCACGCTGAGCGCCTCGGATGCGCCCGCAGTGTGCTGCAAGAGCTTGGCAGCCTGCGCACATTCAGGGTACTCGATTGCATTCTGTGCCGTCACCGGCCAAGTGGCCGGGCCTGCTGCTGCCAGGCCGACCGTCAGGGCGAGACCGGCACCGAGCGAAGCGCGTCTGATGTTTCCATTTGGCATCGCAGTTGTCCCAGTGGGTTGCACCATTACACCATGTAGTACCACTCGTAGCTAGCACTAGTACCACTCATAGCTAGTACTACCCGTAGCACTACTCGTTTGTCCTAGTCAGCCCTCTCCCGTGAGCCTAGAATACTGCGCGGAACACTCCATGTCAAACCTTTGTCCAAGACACGAGCCCCCGACATCCG
>JBGQKF010000046.1:0-16032 GCA_041499435.1 Gammaproteobacteria bacterium | reverse complement strand
GGCCGCACCAGCAGCACGAGCGCCATGACCACGAACACCACGGTGTTGGAGGCTTCGGGATAGAACACTTTGGTGAACCCCTCGATCACCCCTAAGCCCAGCCCGGTGAAGATCGATCCGAGAATCGAGCCCATGCCCCCGATCACCACGACCGCGAACACCACCACGATCAAGTTCGAGCCCATCAGCGGACTTACCTGCGTGAGCGGCGCCGCCAGCACACCGGCGAAAGCGGCCAGCGCCACGCCGAATCCGTAGGTCAGCGTCACCATCAGCGGCACATTGATACCGAAGGCCTGCGTGAGCTTCGGGTTCTCCGTGCCGGCGCGCAGGTAAGCCCCCAGGCGCGTGCGCTCGATCACAAACCAGGTCGCGAGGCAGACCAGCACGGACACCAGGACCACCCACGCGCGATAGTTCGGCAGCGTCATGAAGCCCAGGTCGGTCGCTCCGGTCAGCGCCTCCGGTGGCGTGTACGGCTGCCCGGAAACGCCATAGTAATAACGGAACACGCCCTCGATGATCAGCGCGAGCCCGAAGGTGAGGAGCAGACCATACAGATGATCGAGCTTGTACAGCCACTGCAGCAGCACGCGCTCGATGACGATGCCGAACGCGCCCACGATCAGCGGGGCGAGCAGCAGCGCCCACCAGTAGTTGATGTTGAAATAGGTGAGGCTCATCCACGCGACAAACGCGCCCGCCATGTACAGCGCGCCGTGCGCGAAGTTGATGATGTTGAGCAAGCCGAAGATCACCGCCAGCCCCAGGCTCAGAATGGCGTAGAACGAGCCGTTCACCAGGCCGAGCAGGAGCTGGCCCAGCAGCGCGGGCAGCGGTTTGCCGAAGATTTCCATCCCGAGCAGCGCTCGACTAGCGCACGCTCATTTCTTGATGAGCGGGCAGCGCGACAGCGACAGCGGCTGGAATGCCTTGTCCGCCGGGATCACCTCACGCAGGTGGTAGTAGTCCCACGGCGCCTTCGACTCCTGCGGCTTTTTCACCTGGAACAGATACATGTCGTGCACCAGGCGCCCGTCCTCGCGCAGCTTCATGTTCTTGCCGAACATATCGCTCTGCGGATGCGCTTTGAGCCACGCCATCACCGTGTCCGCATCGTCGCTGCCGGTCGCCTTCACCGCATTCAGGTACATGGTCACAGCGGAGTACACGCCCGCCTGATTCATCGACGGCATCTTCTTCATCTTGTCAAAATAGCGCTTGCTCCACTTGCGCGTCTCATCGTTCAGATCCCAGTACCACGCTTCGGTGACGTACATGCCTTGCGTGGGTGCGAGCGTCAGGCTGTGGATGTCGGTGACGAACACCAGCAGGCCGGCGAGCGTCTGCGTCTTGGTGAGCCCGAACTCGTTCGCCGCTTTGATCGAGTTGATCGTGTCCCCGCCGGCATTGGCAAGCCCGATGATCTTCGCTTTGGAAGCCTGCGCCTGCAGCAGGAACGAAGAGAAGTCGGATGCGGCGAGCGGGTGGCGCACCGCGCCCAGCACCTTGCCGCCGCTCGCCTTCACCACGTCGGAAGTGTCCTTCTCCAGGGAATGGCCGAACGCATAGTCGGCGGTCAGGAAAAACCAGGTATCGCCGCCCTGCTTCACCACCGCGTTGCCGGTACCGTTGGCGAGCGCATAGGTGTCGTAGCTGTGGTGGATAGTGTACGGCGTGCAGTCTTCGTTGGTGAGGCGGGTGGAGGCAGCGCCGGTATCGATCAGGATGCGCTTCTTCTCCGCGGTAACCTTGGCCACCGCCAGCGCGGCCGCGGAGTTGAGCATGTCGGTGATCATGTCCACGCCTCCGGTGTCATACCATTCGCGCGCCTTTTGCGCGGCCACGTCGGCTTTGTTCTGATGATCGGCCGATGTGAGCTCGATCTTCTTCCCCAGCACCTTGCCGCCGAAATCGTCGATCGCCATCTGCGCCGCGGTCACCGAGCCCTGCCCGCCGATATCCGAGTACAGGCCCGACATGTCGGTGAGCACGCCGATGCGCACTACATCGTCGGAAATCTTTTTCTGCTGCGCCCAGAGGCTCGGCGACAACACCATCGCACCGGCCATCAATCCCGCCATACACTTCTTGTACATCTCAAGGTCTCCTCAAAGCTTCGTTTCTTCAGACTCCAAGATACTCGTGCAGCATATCCATGCGCGCCCCGAGCTCCTCTTTGCGCACCGTTTCCACGACGCGCCCACGCTCCACCACGTAGTGCCGATCGGCGAGCGGCGCGGCAAACCTGAAGTTCTGCTCCACCATGACGATGGTGTAGCCGCGGCTGCGCAGCCGCTGTATGGCCCGTCCCAGCATCTTCACGATCACCGGCGCCAGCCCCTCGGTGATCTCGTCGAGCAGCAGCAGCGGGGCGCCGGCGCGCAGGATACGCGCGAGCGCGAGCATCTGCTGCTCACCGCCCGAGAGCCGGCTGCCCTGGCTCTTGCGCCGCTCATGTAAGTTGGGAAACATCTCGTAGACCTCTGCCACGCTCATGCCCTGCGGGCCGACTCGCGGCGGCAGCATGAGATTTTCTTCGGCACTCAAGCTCGCGAAGATGCCGCGCTCCTCCGGACAATAGCCGATTCCAAGGCGTGCGATGCGATGCGGCGGCAACTTCGACAGCTCACGCCCGGACAAGCGCACCGAGCCTTCGCGCCGGTCCACCAGCCCGAGCAGCGCGCGCAGCGTCGTGGTGCGTCCTGCGCCGTTGCGGCCAAGCAGCGTCACCACCTCTCCCGCCGCGACCTCGAAGCTCATCCCATGAAGAATGTGCGACTCGCCATACCAGGCCTGCAGCCCGTCGACACTCAGCAACGCTGCGCTACTCATCGATGCTGCCGACATAGGCTTCCAGCACCTGCGGGTTGCGCGCGATCTCGGCGTAGCCCCCTTCGGCGAGCACCGCACCGCGCGCGAGCACGGTGATGGTGTCGCACAGATCCTCCACCACGCTCAGGTTGTGCTCGACCATCAGTACCGTGCGACCTACCGCAACGCGACGGATCAATTCGACCACACGGCCCACATCTTCGTGCGCCATCCCCTGAGTGGGCTCATCGAGCAGCAGCAGTTCCGGCTCCACCGCGAGCGTCGTGGCGAGCTCCAAGGCCCGCTTGCGCCCGTAGGGCAGCTCCACCGCGCGGACGTTCGCATGCGGCGCCAGATCGACTGCGGCGAGCAGCTCGCGGGCGCGTGCATCGAGCGCACTCAAGGCACGCTCCGAGCGCCAGAAATGGAATGAGTTCGAGAGCTTGCGCTGCAGAGCGACGCGCACATTCTCGAGCACACTCATGTGCGGAAAAGTCGAGGAGATCTGGAACGAGCGCACGATCCCGCGCCGCGCGATCTGCGCCGGGCGCAGGCCTGTGATGTCCTGGTCTTTGAACCAGATGGTGCCCGAGGTCACCGCGAGAAAGCGGGTGAGCAGATTGAATACCGTGGTCTTGCCGGCGCCATTGGGGCCGATGAGCGCATGGATGCTACCGCGGCGCACCTTGAGAGCGACATCGCTCACCGCGACAAAGCCTTTGAACTCCTTGGTGAGGCCGTGGGTTTCGAGGATGTAGTTGTTGTTCACCCTTCACTCATTCAGCCGCGCAGCGCCGCCGCCTGCTCCCTCAGCAGATTCTTCTGAATCTTCCCCGTCGAGGTCTTCGCCAGCGGGCCGAATACCACGGTCTTGGGCACCTTGAATCCAGCCAGGCGCGTGCGGCAATACGCGATGACTTCCTCGGCAGTGAGACTTGCGGCACCCGGCTTCAAGGTGACGAAGGCACACGGCGTCTCGCCCCATTTTTGGTCGGGCCGCGCCACCACCGCCGCCTCCAGGATTGCCGGGTGGCTGTATAGCACATCCTCCACCTCCAGCGTGGAAATGTTTTCTCCGCCGGAGATGATGATGTCCTTGGACCGATCCCTGATCTTGACGTAACCGTCCGGGTAGCACACCGCGAGGTCCCCGGTGTGATACCAGCCGCCGCTAAACGCTTCCTCGGTCGCCTTGGGATTCTTGAGATAGCCCTTCATGGCGATGTTGCCACGGAACAGGATCTCGCCCATGGTCTGCGCGTCGCGCGGCACCGGCACCAGGGTCTGCGGGTCGGCGACGATCATGTCCTCCTGCAGCGGGTAGGTCACACCCTGACGCCCGTTGCGCTCGGCGCGCTGCGCCACCGGCAGATCGTCCCACTCCGGAACCTTTGCGCACACCGCGGCGGGCCCGTACACCTCGGTCAATCCGTACACGTGGGTGAGATCGAAACCGATGCGCTCCATGCCTTCGATCACCGCCTGCGGCGGAGCCGCGCCCGCAATCATGCCGGAAACTTTGTGCGCAATGCCGGCGCGCATCTCATCGGGCGCATTGATCAGCATGTTGTGCACTACCGGCGCGCCGCAAAAGTGCGTGACGCGGTGCTTGCGGATCAAATCGAATATCAGGGCCGCATCGACTTTGCGCAGACACACGCTGGTCCCGGCGACCAGCGCGAGCGTCCACGGGAAACACCAGCCGTTGCAGTGGAACATCGGCAAAGTCCACAGGTACACCGGAAAGTGCGGCATCGCCCAGGTCACCACGTTGCTCACAGCGTTGAGATACGCACCGCGGTGATGCAGAACCACCCCTTTGGGGTTGCCGGTGGTTCCGGAAGTGTAGTTCAGCGCGATCGCATCCCATTCGTCGGGCGGGCCGCTCCAGTCGAACTCGGGATCGCCGCTCGCCACGAAATCCTCGTACTCCAGCTCGCCGAGCAGCTCGCCACCGGTCGCCAGCGGATCGTCGATGTCGATCACCAGTGGACGCTTTGCGACCATCTGCAGCGCCGTGCCGACAATGCCCGAAAGCTCACGATCGGTGAGCAGCACTTTGGCATCGCCGTGCTCGAGCATGAAGGCGATCGAACCGGCATCGAGCCGCGTATTGAGCGCGTTGATCACGGCACCGGCCATCGGAATCGCATAGTGCGCCTCGAACAGCGCCGGCACGTTGGGCGCCATGACCGCCACGGTATCTCCGGGGCCAACCCCCCTGCGCCGCAAGGCCGATGCCAGCCGTCGCGCGCGCACATACACGTCGTGCCAGGTCCAATGGCGCGCTCCGTGTATCACTGCCGTGCGGGCGGGATAGACCGATGCGACGCGACGCAGGAACGATAGCGGCGACAGCGGCACATAGTTGGCCGGATTGCGTTGCAGGCCGAGCTCATAAGGGTTCACTTGCTTCTCTCCGAGCATGCCGCCGCCCGCCCAAGGAACACGTTGCCGCGGCGTGTCGGGCTTTCGACAGCCGGGCTTAAATCTTGCTCGAACCGGCTTGATCTGGTTCGTGCCCGAGGCGGCTAGGCGATGGCGAGGAATGATAACTCGACTGCACGCCCGGCTGCGGCAATGCGCGCGGACAAACCCGGACCAGCGTCAACTTCGCCTCCGAACCGATTGAGCGGTAGTGAGTTTTGCCAGTGCCAAAGACCAACACGATGGACCAGGTATTGACTTTCCCGCGCCCGGCCGAGCGCCGCCTGGAGGCGGGCGCCGACATGATCAATCGGGCCAACCGCACCTTCATCTGCGCCGTCCTGTTCGTGGACATCGTCGACTACTCGAAGAAGCCGGTGTCCCAGCAACTGCGCATCAAGGAGCGATTCAACACCTGCCTGTCCGCGACGCTGCAGCACATCGCGGCAAACGACCGCATCATTCTCGACACCGGCGACGGGGCAGCGATCAACTTTCTGGGCGATCTCGAAGACGCCCTGTTCGTCGCAATCAGTCTCGCGCAGTCATTCACGAAGCCTGCCGACGAGGGCTTTGCCATCGACGTGCGGATCGGCATCAACCTCGGCCCAGTCCAGCTGGTGCGCGACATCAACGGTCAGCTCAACATCATCGGCGACGGCATCAACGTGGCCGAGCGTGTGATGAGCTTCGCCGACAGCGGCCAGGTGCTGGTCTCGCGCTGGTACTTCGAGGCGGTCACCCGCATCTCGGAGGATTACACCCATCTCTTCACCTACCAGGGTTCACGCACCGACAAACACGTGCGTGAACACGAGATCTACGCGGTGGCTTCGATGGGCGCCGAAGCGCTCGACGTGGCCACGCGTCGGCAGCGTGCCCGCCCGACATCGCGCCCTCCCCTGAAGCTGATCGACACCAAAGACGCTACACCGAATGCGCCACAGGGATGGCGACAACGGGCGCCCCTGCCGTACGCGGCTGCTGCATTGTCTTGCCTGGCGCTGGTGTGCGCTGTGGTCTACTACGTAAGCGATCGCGCGGCCAGCTCGGCAAGCACGGGGGCACGCTTCGCGCCCGTCATCCGGCTTGCTGAGCCGCCGGCGCCACCCCCTGCGCAAGCGCATGCCTCCGCTGAGGGCATGCAGTCCGATGCAGCGAATGCCCCGCTACCGGCCTCGACAGAACCGGCAGCAGGTCATGCAACACGGAGCGATTCGCATCGCTCACGTATCGTGGCGAAAAAGGTGGCCCCGGCGCGCAAGGTGGTCAACACCGCTACGAGCACCCCCGAAACACCGACTGCAGTTCCAGCAGTGGTCAAGGCGCCGTCACCAGCACCCGAACCTGCAGGTTCGGCACCGGTGTCGCCGTGGCAACCCTATCATGAAGAGCAGAAGGCGCCGTCCAGTACCCAGGCAGCCAACGCCAGCGCTGCAACTTCGCCGCATACTGCGGCGCTTCCGAAGCCGGCTACTGCGCTGGTGATGCTCGCCGTTTCGCCGTGGGGGGAAGTTCTGGTGGATGGCAAGTCCGCCGGTGTGAGCCCGCCACTGTCCGAGCTCGAGCTCGAGCCAGGCACGCACCGGATCGAGATCCGCAATGGTGACTTCACGCCGCACCTGGTCACGCTGCAGCTCGAGTCCAATCAAACGATCAAGATCAAGCACAAGTTCACGCAAAGGTAGATGAGACCGATGACGCGCTCCATCCGTTGCGCACTCACGCTGGCCGGTGCGGTGTGGCTGTTGAGTGCATGTCAGAGCACCATCGTTCAGGAATTTCCGCTCACGCATCTGAAAGCCGAGAATCTGCTCGACTCGGGCGTTCGTCAGTATGACGAAGGCAACTACAAGATTGCCTCACGCAATATTCAGAATGCACTGGATGCGGGGCTGACCACGCGCTCGCAGGCGCGCGCGCACAAGTACCTGGCGTTCATGGCCTGCGTTTCCGGACAGCAGAGCCAATGTCGCGAAGAGTTTCATCAGGCGCTGCTCATTTCCCCGACAATGGAGCTCAAGCCCGAGGAAGCAGGCCATCCCACCTGGGGACCGGTGTTTCGCAGCGTCAAAGTCTCCATGAGCACCAAGTAGCGGGGCACGCAACGTTGACCTCCTCCCTGCTCACAACGCGGCAGCCGGAAGCGAGCGCCTGCCGGCTGCCATCGTGTCTCACTACGCACCGTCGCACGCCATGATGGCCGTACCCAACCCCGAGACACCGACCCGGCTCGGACGCTATGAGCTGCTCGCCGAGCTCGGCCAGGGCGCGATGGGTGTCGTGTACCGGGCGCACGATCCGGTACTCGACCGCGTCGTGGCGATCAAGACGATTCACCTCACGCTGCCCAAAGACGAGCTCGCGGAGTACGAGGCGCGCTTCTATCAGGAAGCACGCGCGGCGGGCGGCCTCAATCATCCGAACATCGTCACCATCTACGACATCGGCAAGAGCGAGCGGGTCGCCTACATGGCGATGGAATTTCTGGAAGGTGAAGAGCTGCGCGCAACGCTTGCCGCCGGCCAGCCGCTGCCGGCCGCGCAAGCGCTCGACGTGGTGATCCAGGTAGCCGAAGGACTGGCCTACGCCCACGAGCGCCACATTGTGCATCGAGACATCAAGCCCGCGAACATCATGGTGGTGCGCGACGGGCTGGTGAAGATCACCGACTTCGGCATCGCGCGCATGCGCACCACCGAGGTCAAGACCATGACCGGAATGATTCTCGGGTCTCCGAAGTACATGGCGCCGGAACAGGTGGCTGGGCGCCGCGCGGATCAGCGCTGCGATCTGTTTTCACTGGGCGTGGTGCTCTACGAGGCGTTGACCGGCCAGGCCCCGTTTCAGGGGGACAACATCCACGGCATCATGTATCAGATCCTCAACTCGACGCCGCTGGCGCCGAGCATGCGCAATCCCGACCTGCCGCACATCGTGGATCTGGTGCTCGCCAAAGCACTCGCCAAGAACGTCGAGGAGCGCTATCAAAGCGCCAAGGAGCTCATCGAAGATCTGCGCGAATGCAGAAACGTCCTGCAGGGCTTCGTTACCACGCAGCCGCTGGTTCGCCCGGGCAATATCGGACCGCCTCCAGCGCCCAGCGCCACGCGCCGCGAGGACAAAGTACTGACTATCCGCGGGGCGGGCGGTAAAGTGGCCGGGACCGAGCCCGAGAAGCCCGGTCTCACGCTATCCAAAGCGTTCGACTCGTACGAAGCGACCCTGCGCCTGGCGGCCATGACGGGCATGGAGAAGGAGCTCGGCGAGCTGCCGCGCGTTCAACCAGCGGCGGCGCCCGAGGCGAAAGAGAAAGATGCAGGCAACATCACCCGGCGCAAGCCACCCGAGCCCGCCGCAGGGCGCGGCAGCAGGCGCGCGGGCGGCAAGAGCGGTCTCTGGGCGTGGGCGCTCGCCGCAGGGGCGATAGTCATTGCCGTGGCGTTGTTTATGATGACGCGGTAGTAGGCGCCGCGCTGAAGGCTGTAGCGCGTTGAATAAGTGAAGAGGTGAAGAGGTGAAGAGGTGAACCGTAAGGGCGGTCGAAGTACAAAGGTCGCGTCCTGTTCACCTTTTCACTTCTTCACCTGTTCACCTCTTCACCTTCACTCCTCACGCACTTTCGCCACCGCCTGATCCACCCGATCCACCGCGATAATTTCCAGGCCCTCGATCCCGGCCTTCGGTGCATTCGCACGTGGGATCATCGCATGCGTGAAGCCCAGCTTGGCCGCTTCGCGCAGCCGCTCCAGCCCGCGCTGTACCGGACGCACCTCGCCAGCCAGCCCCACCTCGCCGAACACGACCAGCTTCTCGGGCAGCGGCCGGCTTCGCAGCGAAGAGACGATCGCCAGCAGCACGGCGAGATCGGCTGCCGGCTCGTCGATCTGCACCCCGCCCACGGCGTTCACGAACACATCCTGATCGTATGCCGCCACCCCCGCATGACGATGCAATACCGCGAGCAGCATCGCCAGACGCGCCTGCTCCAGCCCCACGCTCAGACGGCGCGGGTTGGGCGAATGAGACGTATCGACCAGCGCCTGGATTTCCACCAGCAGCGGGCGCGTCCCCTCCTGTGTGACCAGCACGCAGGAGCCCGGCACCGCGCTGCTGTGCTGGGACAGGAACAACGCCGAAGGATTAGTCACGCCACGCAGCCCGCGGTCGGTCATCGCGAACACGCCCAGTTCGTTCACCGCGCCGAAACGGTTCTTGATCGCGCGCACCAGGCGGAAGCTCGAGTGCGTGTCGCCTTCGAAGTAGAGCACGCTGTCGACCATGTGCTCGAGCACGCGCGGGCCTGCAATCGCGCCTTCTTTGGTGACGTGGCCCACCAGCAGCAGCGCGCTGCCTGAGGTCTTGGCGAAGCGGGTCAACTGCGCCGCGCACTCCCGCACTTGCGCGACGCTCCCGGGCGCTGATTGCAGCGCCTCCGAGTAGACCGTCTGGATCGAGTCGATCACCGCGACGTCGGGCCTCTCGGCGGACAGCGTCGCCAGAATCTTCTCCAGCTGAATTTCGGCCAGCACCTTGAGCCCGCTGCCGGCCAGCCCGAGCCGGCGCGCGCGCAGCGCCACCTGCTGCACGCTTTCCTCGCCGCTTACGTACAGGGCATTGCAAGAAGCGCTCAGCAGGCTGAGCGCCTGGAGCAGCAGCGTGGATTTGCCGATGCCGGGATCGCCGCCGAGCAATGCGACCCCTCCTCTGACGAGCCCGCCGCCAAGCACCCGATCGAGCTCGCCGATGCCGGTCTCACGCCGCGGCTCTTCCGCGACGCTCACGTCATCGAGGGCATGCACCTGGCTGGTTTGGGCAATGCCTTGATAGCGGCGCGCCGACTTCTCGGCGACGGTTTCGAGCAGGCTGTTCCAGGCGTTGCAGTGCGGACACTGGCCCTGCCACTTGAGCGTCTGGCCGCCGCACTCGCTGCAGCTGTAGATAGTTTTTACTTTTGCCATGGAGCAGAGCGTAACCCAAAACCGAACCTCAACGCGAAATCGCAAAGAACGCAAAGGGCGCAAAATAGAATTGCAATTTCATCTCGCGCCCAGAAGCAGCGTGCTGCTGGACGATGCTTGTTTTCCGATTGCAGTTTTTGCAGGTTTACTTGCGTTTGTCCTGAGTTACCCGACCTCGATCACTGGAACGCGCGGCGCCAGCGCACACAGCAGCTCATAGCTCACTGTGCCCGCGCTAGCAGCCACCTCCTCCACCGGCAAACCCTCACCCCAGAGCACGACCTCGGATCCCACGCCCGCCTGCGGCAGATGCGACAGATCGACGCAGATCATGTCCATCGACACACGCCCGGCGAGCTCGGTGCGCTGTCCCGCCACCAGCACCGGTGTACCGCTCGGTGCGTGGCGTGGGTACCCATCGGCATAGCCGCACGCGACCACGCCGATACGCATGCGCGCGGTTGCCACGAACGTGGCGCCATACCCGATACGGGCGCCCGCCTCCAAGGTCTGCGTGGCAATGATGCGGCTTGACAGCGTCATGGCAGGTCGCAGCCCCAGCTCTTCGGCGCTGCGATCGGGGAACGGCGAAGCGCCGTAGAGCATGATGCCCGGGCGCGCCCAGTCGATTGCCAGCTCCGGATAGCGCAGGATGGTGGCGGAGTTAGCCAACGAAATCGGCAGGTTCGCTTTCGCGACGGCACGCCGGAACACCTGCAGTTGCCAGTCGACGCCCCGCGCGTCGTCAGCACACGCGAAGTGCGTCATCAACACGATCTGCCCGACGTTGGAGCACGCGCGCAGCCGCAACAGCGCGCCTGCGAAGCTTGCCTCGCTGAACCCCAGCCGGTTCATGCCGCTGTTCAACTTGAGCATGACGTCGATCGGCCGCGGCAGAGACAGCCGCTCCAGCACCTCGATCTGCTCGGGGCTGTGCACCACTGCGGTCAGGCGATGCTCGGCGAAGTGGAGCAACTCGGCCGCTTCGAAGAATCCCTCCAGCAGAAGAATGCGCGTATTGTGCCCGGCGCCGCGCAGCTGCACGGCAGCGTCGAGATCCAGCACGGCAAAGCCATCGGCCTCAGCGAGCGCGTCGGCGACCCGCATAAGCCCGTGACCATACGCATTGGCCTTGACCACAGCCAGCATGCGGGCGCCTGGATTGCAGCGCCGTGCAACGGCCAGATTTCCGCGCAGTGCGGAACGATGGATCAGTGCGCGCGTCGGACGAGACATGGCGCAACGAATACAGGACTACACACGCAACATTGCTCTGGCACGCGTGACTCGCAAACTCGGAACGAAGTCGGTTTCATGGTATAAAGGCGCGGCCCTCCAGCCCGAGCTCCGCCGGGCGCGGCGCGCCATCGCTTTTCTTGTGCCATTCGACTGACGTCCCCATGACGCGCGGTTTCTACACTATTCTCGCGGCGCAGTTCTGTTCCGCGCTCGCCGACAATGCGCTGCTGTTTGTAGCCATCGCTTTGCTGAAGGTGCTGCATGCGCCCGAATGGCAGACGCCGGTGCTGCAGGTCTTCTTCGTATTCTCCTATATCGTGCTGGCCCCGTTCGTCGGTCCGCTCGCGGATGCGATTCCCAAAGGCCGGGTCATGTTCCTCGCCAACACGGTGAAGATCATCGGCTGCGCAGCGATGCTGGCCGGCGTCAACCCGCTCATCGCGTATGGCGTGGTCGGCATCGGCGCCGCGCTCTACTCGCCCGCGAAGTACGGCATTCTCACCGAATATCTGCCCGCCGAGCGGCTGGTGTGGGCGAACGGCTGGATGGAAGGCCTCACGGTGGCGGCCATCATCGTGGGCGCAATCCTCGGCGGCTATCTCGTCGGTGTGCGCTTTATCGATTTTGCGACGGCTCACGCCGCGCTGGTGCGTCATCCTCATTGGCTTCTGGCCGGGCCCGGCTATGCGGTGCTGGTGGTGCTGTGGATCTATATCGGCGCATCCATCATCAATCTGTATATCCCGCGCGTGGCGCTCGACCACAAGCTGCCGCGCAAGACACCGCTCTACATCTTGCAGGATTTCTGGCACTGTCTCACGCTGCTGTGGCGCGACCCGCTGGGCCAGGTGTCGCTCGCCGTGACCACGCTGTTCTGGGGAGCGGGCGCAACCCTGCGCTTCATCGTGCTCAAGTGGGCCGGGGAGACCCTGCACTTCAACGACACTCAGGCCGCCCAGCTGAGCGCCGTCACTGCGGTGGGCATCGCACTGGGGTCGGTACTGGCGGCGCGCCTGGTCGCGCTCAATCGCTCGGTCAAGGTGTTGCCGATGGGCATCTTCATGGGGCTGGTGGTCATGGCGATGACGCTCGTCACCGATTGGAAGATAGCAGTCGTGCTGCTCATGCTGATCGGCGCCATGGGCGGCTTCTTCGTCGTGCCGATGAACGCGCTCCTGCAGCATCGCGGCCATCTGCTGATGGGCGCGGGGCACTCCATCGCCGTGCAGAACTTCAACGAGAATATCAGCATCCTGGCGATGAACGGGGTGTACGCGACGATGGTACGCACCGGCCTGCACGTAGACGGCATCACCATCGCGTTCGGTCTCATCGTGACCCTCACCATGTTCTATCTCTGGCGCAAGCACGGGCACGATCAGGACTGACTCCAGCATGCGCGGCTGCTTAGCTGCGCGCGCTGTGGGAATCGCCGCGGGCATCGCGACGTAGCCTGCGTATGGTCCAGACGACAACACCGGCAGCCGCGATGCCGACCAACAGTTCCAGCTCATAACGGTGAGCATCGTGCAGCATCAGCTCGACGGCCTGACCGAACAAATAGCCTGCGCCGGCCACCAGGACAGCCCAGATCACCGCGCCGATTGCGTTCAACGTGACGAACTTCAAGCGCGACACCTGCGACATGCCAATCAGAACCGGTCCGGCCACCCGCAGCCCGTACATGAATCGCACCCCCACGATGAGCCAGGTGCTGTGGCGATTGATCAGATCGTCGACGCGAGCAGCGTGGCGCTGCAGGCTGGGGAAGCGGGCCAGCATCTGCCGACCGCGGTAGCGTCCGAGAGCAAAGAAGATCTGGTCGCCGAGAAAGCCGCCGGCCGCGGCGATGGCAACGACCCAGGGGAAATGCAGCAGAGCGCGATGCGCGGCAAACCCGGCCATGATCAGCACCGTCTCACCCTCGAGCAGCGCGCCGAAAAACACGGCGATGTAGCCGTAATTTTCGAGCAGGGCCTGGAGGTGGGAGTGGTCCATGTTGGAGGGCGGTGAAAAGGTGAACCGGTGAAGAGGTGAAAAGGTGAACAGGTGAAGAGGTGAACAGGCGAAGGCGTGGGTCGGGGAGAGCGATTCACCTCCAACAGTCGCGTCCAGTTCACCTTTTCACTTCTTCACCTTTTCACTCCTTCACGCCCTCCCTCACAAAACCACCGGCCGATCCGGCAGCTCGTTGGCGCCGGCTGCATCGCGCGGGAAGTGTCGCTGCAGATGCTCGCCGACAGCGCGAATGCCGGACAGTACGCCCGCCTCGAATGCACCCTGGCGAAATTGCTGTTCCATGGTGCGGCAGATCGCCTCCCAGCACTCGCCGACACGCATATGGATGCCGCGATCGGCGACGATCTCCACGTCCCGATCGGCGAGCAGCAGATAAATCAATACACCATTGTTGTGCTGGGTGTCCCACACGCGCAGCCGGCCGAACATTTCAATGGCACGCTCACGCGCCGACAAGCCCGCCATCAGTTGTGCGAGATCGAGCGCGTGCTCCACCGCAAAGCGAATCTGACCGTTGTGTCTGGCTTCCGTTTCAGCGATGACACGCTCGATCGCATCGAGGGTGCGCGCCGGGAACGCGCGTTTAACGCTCCACATCGTGGTGAAAAGATGCCGCGCGACGCGTGAAAGACTCATGGGCTCATTCCTTTACCAGTGTCCGGAGGCGCCGCCGCCGCCAAAGCCGCCCCCGCCGCCACCTCCCCAACCGCCGCCACCACCGCCGCCGAAGCCGCCCCCGCCCCATCCACCGGTGCGCGGGCCTCCCAGCCCCGACGCGCTGCCCAGCAGCGTGAAGACGAAAGCGATGAATCCGATCACCACCGCCGCGGCCAGCGAGCTCACCATGACCCAGGCGATCGCGGCGGCCACGCCGCCGATTGCGATCGCCGCGGGAAAGCGGCCCATCATGGCACGCAAAGCACCGCCTATCACCACGACCAGAATGATGCCGATGATGAACAGCGACTGCAGCGACCCGCCGCTGTTCCGCTCCTGCGCACGCCAATGCTGCTGGGGTGGAGGCAGCGGCTCGCCATCGATCACTTTGATGATGGCATCGACCCCGGCATCGATGCCGCCGAAGAAGTTACCGCTGCGAAACTGCGGCGTGATCACTTCATCCACGATGCGCTTGGCGGTCACATCGGGCAAAACCCCTTCGAGGCCGTAGCCGACCTCGATGCGCAGTTCGCGATCATCCTTCGCGACCAGCAGCAGCGCGCCGTCGTCGACCTTCTTGCGCCCGAGCTTCCATTGCTCGACCACGCGGATGGAATACTGCTCGATCGCCTCCGGACGTGCAGTAGGCACGATCAGCACCGCGAGCTGGCTGCCTTTGCGTGTTTCGAAAGCAGCGAGCTTCTGTTCCAGCTGATCCGTCTGGTCGCGCGTGAGCGTACCGGTCAAGTCGGTGATGTGCGCGCGCAGCGGCGGCACGGCGACCAGATCCTGACCGAGGCCCACCGCAGCCAGCGCATACAGCAACAGCCCCGCGATGAGCGAGGCAGCCCGGAGTGACATCGGTTACTGCTTGGGCGCCGGCTGCGGCTGTGCGCCAGCGGCCGGGGGCTTGGAGAAGTCGACCGTCGGCGGCTTCGCGATCGCGGCTTCGTTCTCGACAGTGAAGTTGGGTTTCGCCTTGTACCCGAACATCATGGCGGTCAGGTTCACCGGGAATTGACGCACGGTCGTGTTGTACTCCTGCACCGCCTTGATGTAGCGCTGGCGCGCCACGGCGATGCGGTTCTCAGTGCCCTCCAACTGCGCCTGCAGATCGCGGAAGTTCTGGTCGGACTTGAGCTGCGGATAATTCTCGGTGACCACCAGCAGGCGCGACAGCGCCGAAGTGAGCTCGCCCTGGGCCTGCTGGAACTTGGCAAACGCCTCGGGATCGTTGATCAACTCGGGCGTGGCCTGGATGCTGCCCACTTTGGCGCGCGCATTGGTGACGCCGAGCAGCACATCCTGCTCCTGCTGCGCGAAGCCTTTGACCGCGGCCACCAGGTTGGGAATGAGATCGGCCCGCCGCTGGTATTGATTGATGACCTCGCTCCAGGCCGCCTTGGTCTGCTCATCCTGCGTCTGGATGGTGTTATAGCCGCAGCCGGTGAGCCAGATGGTGGCGCCGAGCATCAGCAACAGGGTCAGCAGTCGGTTCATCGTTCCCTCCTCGGATGGGCAAAACGCCCGCAGTCTATGTTGGGGTCGGCGCCTGCGCTTTCAACCGTTCCATGGTCTCGCGCGCAAAGCACAGGTCTTCCCATGCCTTCGCCTTATCGATCAGATTGCGCAGCAGATACGCAGGGTGATAGGTCACGATCAAAGGAATGCCGCTGCAATCATGAAGGCGGCCGCGCAGGCTGCCGATGCTCGCGTCGTTCTTCAGGAGATTGTTGGCCGCGGTCTTGCCGAGCGCGATCAGCGCGCGCGGGCGGATGAGGGCAATTTGCCGCTGCAGAAATGCTTCGCACGCGAGCGCCTCACCCGGTTCGGGTACGCGATTACCCGGTGGGCGGCACTTGACGATGTTCGCGATGTAGACGTCCTGGCCGCGCTTGAGTCCGATCGCGAG
>JBGQKF010000045.1:0-16435 GCA_041499435.1 Gammaproteobacteria bacterium | reverse complement strand
TGCTCCTCCCTTCCCGAACAGCGGCCATACCGACTGGCCCATAGTATGGGCCGCAATCCAACGTTCCTGTTTGGCGGACCGAAGACATCCTCGATCTTTTTTGGGGATCGAGTCATCATCTGTGGGGATCGAGTCATCATCTCGGGCAGACGGTAACGCGAAAGGCGGCTTTCGGGCCGGCAGTTCCGACTAACACACGTCGGTTGCTGGCCGACTCCGGCCGCCGACGCAGATGATCTGACACTGCGTTAGATCAAGTCCTGGTCTTTGCCCTTTACAGTAATAAACCAAGCAACATAGGATGTCTTACAGCCGCATCTGCGGCGAGCCGCCTTTACCTTTTCTCTCATTCAATCATTCCTTCCCTGCCTGGATCAGCAAGGCCCGCCTTGCAGATCCAGGCAGCAACATCCTGGAAATCGACATTGCCCCCCGAAACAATGACACCAACGCGAGACCCGGCGGGGACAGCTACTCTTTCGAACAATCCAGCAGCACTGAGCGCCCCGGTGGGCTCGACCACCGTCTTCATGCGTTCCCACAGAAAGAACATCGTCCGCAGCAACTCCGGGTCGCTTACGGTGACCATGTCTGAAACGTAGCGCAGCACCAGCGGGAACGTGATCTCACCGAGGGATGGTGTGCGAGCGCCGTCGGCCACGGTGTCGGGGTTACGGCAACTCTGCAGCGTCTTGCTTTTGAACGAACGTGTCGCGTCATCGCCCGCTTCGGGTTCGACACCGATTACTTTGCACCCGGGCGATAAGGCGTCGGCCGCGATGGCGCATCCGGAGATCAATCCCCCGCCGCCGACGGGAACGAACAGGTAGTCGAGCTGGCCGACTTCTTCGATCAACTCCTTGGCTGCTGTGCCTTGTCCCGCGATTACGTGTTCATGATTGTAGGGCGGTATGACGGTCAACCCCCGCTCGCGCGCAATCCTGGCCGCCAGCTCCTCGCGCACAGTAACGTGCTCGTCGTACGCGACGATCTCTGCGCCGTAACCGCGCGTAGCTTCCAGCTTCACGCGCGGCGCATCCGCAGGCATGACGATCACCGTGGGCGCGCCGAGCAACTGGCCCGCAAGCGCGACCGCCTGCGCATGATTGCCCGACGAATAGGCGAGCACCCCGCGCTTGCGCTGCTCGTCGCTGAGATGTGTCAGAGCGTTGTATGCCCCGCGAAACTTGAACGCGCCAACACGCTGCAGGTTCTCGCATTTGAAGAAAACCTGCGCCCTCGTGCGCTGATCGACATGCCGCGAGGTGAGCACCGGTGTGCGACGCGCACGACCGACGATGCGCTCCGCAGCAGTGGCGACATCGGCGTATGTGACGCGCAAGTCGTTGGAGTTCATGCCTCACCCTTTCCAAGCCAGTGCGCACGGCGTCTGGCGCCGGTACGATCGGACGGCACGAGCGTGAGTGCGCAGGTGTCTACTGGAGCATGCACGATCTCGAGCCGCGTGCGATGCAGCTCATCGCGCCGGAAGAAGTGCACGGTCGCTTGGTCGCCGCCCCGCTTTCGGTTCATGCGCTGCTCGAAATTTTTCGCATTCACCTTGAGATCATCGAGTGCGACGATGATATCGCCGGCAGCGAGCCCGGCCGTCTGCGCTGCGCCGCCGTTCAAGACATGCGTGATGCGCACACCCATTGCGTCGTCGGTGGTGCGGGCGCCCACTGCTATGGTCGGCCTGGAAGGCCGTTCGGACAGGACTTTCCCGCCACGGTCGGACCACGAGGCGGCCGCGCGCAGCTGCATCTCCAGACCCATTTGCCGCAGCGGTTGCGCGAGCTGCAACTCCTGGGTGGAACGCAGCGCGCGATCGAAGAAGCCGCGCAGCCTCACACCCGCCACCTCCCCGGCTGTTCTCTCCACCGCATCCTCCGGTACACCGGCTCCGCTCTGACCATGGCGAGCCCAGAGCGTGCGCATCACATCGTCCAGCGATTTGCGGCCGCGCGTGCGCGCACGAATCTGCAGATCGAGGCCCAGAGCCACCAGGCTGCCCTTCAGATAGTAGCTGACCTGCGCGTTCGGCGTGTTTTCGTCCTGGCGATAGTACTTGATCCAGGCGTCCCAGCTTGCGTCGCTGACGCTCTGCCGCATGCGACCCGGCGTGCGCAGCAGGCTGGTGATGCTGCGCCCGAGTGTTTCGAGATAGTCCTGCTCGGAGATGAGCCCGCTGCGAACCAGCAGCAGATCGTCGTAATAGCTGGTGATGCCTTCGAATGCCCAAAGCAGGGTGGTGTAGTTTTCGCGCTCGAGATCATATGGAGAAAAGGCGGCGGGCTTGATGCGCTTCACGTTCCAGGCGTGGAAGTACTCGTGGCTGGCGAGACCCAGGAACGTGCGATAGCTTTCGGTCACACCGCGCGTACCAGGCTGGGGCAGCTCATCACGCGAGCAGAGCAATGCGGTGGACGCGCGATGCTCCAGTCCTCCGTAACCGTCGCCCACGGCATTGACCAGGAACAGGTAGCGGCTGAACGGGGCGGGCGCGTCGAACAGTGCAATATGTGTCTCGCAGAGACGGCGCAGATCCTTGCACAGACGATCCATGTCCGCATCGTGCCGGCCGCTGATGGCGATGGCATGCGGCACGCCGTGGAGAGCGAATTCTCCAAGAGCGAACGTGCCGAGCTCGACCGGGTGATCGATCAGCTCGTCGTAGTCGGCAGCGCGGTAGACCCCGAAGCCGTACGCCGGCGCGTCTTTTCTGCGCAGCGTGGTCGCCACACGCCAGGCGCGCCCTCGTGCGCCACGCGGCGGCAGGATCTCGACCTCGCAAGGGCGATCGTCTTTTCCAAGTGGGCGCAGGAACACACAGGGGCCGTTGAAGAATCCACGGCTCGAATCGAGATATGCACCGCGTACCGAAAGATCGTACGCGTACAGCTCCATCGTAACCGTGAGCTCACCGTCATTCGGTGCGGCAAGCCAGGTATGCTTATCGACCTTATTGAGGGCGACCGGACGACGGCCGCTCTGAGCCCGCGCGGAGACGACGTGGCGCGCAAAGTCTCGGATGAGATAGCTGCCCGGGATCCATGCCGGAAGCTGGAAGCGCTGCCCCTGCGGATCAGGATCTTCGATGGTGCACGATACCTCGAAGAGGTGAGCCTCAAGACTCTTCGGCCGAATGGTGTAACGCAGGGGATGAGCGGGCATCAGGTGTGCAATCGGTTAGCAGCTCAGATTTTAACGGAAGCGATGGGTGGCGGATCGCGTGCGGATGCAGTATACGCGGAGCGGTGCGAGTCCATTAGCATACCGCTGCGTGGTCTTGGTACGGGACGCAACGGGAGGGATTCGAGTGTGACGCAGACGACATTGGCACGATAAGTCGCTGTGCAGCGAAACAAGAAGTACGCCCGTCAGCGTCCGGGCGAGTGTCAATGCGCTTGTACCGACCTCATGTTGTGCTACGTACGATTCCATCTGGCCGATACATTGGGTGCGTCCTTCCCGGGCCAGCGATGGTTGGCGAGCCATTGACGCGCCTGCGCCAGGGTCTGCTTGTCGAGCCCGCGCAGCCAATGCGATTGCGGGTCGAGCTTGAGCGCGATGCCCGCGGCGCGCACACGCACCGCTGCGTTGGCGGCGTGTCTTGCCTCGAAGGCATAAGCCCAGCTCGTCCAGGGTTCGAGCGCCTGGTAAGCATGGGCGTAGTCGACCGCCAGGGCGAGATAGCCCGGCTGGCGGGTCTCCTCACTCAGCCGCTCCAGAATCTCCAGGAACACGTATCCGGACTCGAAGAGATCCTCACTGCCCAGCGCGGCGCGCGCCTTCTGCGCCTCGTTCATCGCTTCGACATGGTGATTGTTGAAGGCGTTCGCAATCGCGAGGGTGAGGTGATGCTCGAAGTCCGGCAACTGCGGCTTGCGCATCGATGCGTTTCCTTGCTGCGGGGCTGGAGCGCTCAAGCGCTGGTCCACCGCGCTGGCAGCATCTCCGTTGCCGGTTTTCGCCGCGGCGAATGCATAGTAAGGTAGGAACGACAGAAAGCCGCTGCCTTGGCGCTCCGGTCCACTGCCCGCGGACGAGTCGTAGATCGGCTTGAGCGCTGTCATCGACTGCTCATAGCTCTTGTCCTTGAATGCCGCATAGCCGTCGAGGAAGCCGGGATGCGGCATGAACGCGGGAGACGCCCCGGTGGTCTTGATCTCCATCAGAGTCGGCACCGGCACTTTGAACGCAGTGATCGCACCGCGGGCTTGAACGTCCATCTCGTACAGCGCGCGGATGGACGCCGCGGGGCGGTCGATCGTCATCGCCTGGAACATGACGGCGATCGGCTCCATATAGTGTTGCACCGTGTTGGCATCCTCAGCGCTCCATTGCACGATCCGAGCCGGATCGGCATCAGCCATGCGCAACCCAACGAGCGAAGGACGCCGGCGGTCGATACGCGTTTCTTGTTTCAGCGCGCTCCAGGCTTGTTCGCTGTTCCCCATCATGAACTGCAGACTGATCAGCTTGCGCGCGCTTTTTCCGTTGTGGTAGCGGCGATATTGATCCTGGAGAATATCGCGAGCGAGCTCGTAGCGGCCGTCCATGAATGCGAGGTGGATGGCGCCGGCGAGATTGGCGTACGAGCCGTCCTGATAACGCGCCACGATCGAGAACAGCTGGCGGGCTTCCGGCACGGCTCCGCGCTCCAAAAATTCGAACGCCGGCGAGTAGAGGTAGTTCGACAGGCCAACGGTGTTGGGTGCGCTGTCCTTCAACTCCGGATAGGCCAGATACGTTTTCGCGGCCTCTGCATAGCGACCCTGTCTCATCTGCAGGCCGCCGAGCGCCGAGAACAAGTCCATCTGCCGCGCGGAGCCCGTCATGCTTTCTTTGAGCAGCGCCTCGGCGCCGGCGATGTCGCCATCGTGGAGCTTGACTTGCGACAGGAGCACAGCGCGCGGACCGTTGCCGTCGAAGCGCGGCTCAATCAGCGTGGCGATCTCCTTACGGTACGTTTGATCGTCGATCTGCTCCTTCGCCTTCTCGAGGTAGCGCAGGCACGGCGTGATGTCACCCACCGAAAGCCGGCAGGCGTTGCGCCGAAGTGCCATGACGATCTTGGGGTCCAACGCAGCATAAGATGCGCGCAGCGCCCATACCGGACGTTGCGGAGAGTCGAACAGCGAAGCATCTACACCGGGCGCAAGCTTGCCTTGCATCTGGGCGGCACGAAGCCGCGATGATTTGTGTGCGCGTCGCTCGCGAATGCGTCGGCGGTTGCGTAGCTCTGCGCGCTGTCCCAGCTCAACACTTTCTTCGCGAGCTCGAGCATCTGCTCGTCGGCTTGCATTCCGCGCGCGCGCTCGCGATCGTGGTAGCTGAATTCCTGCAGCGCTTCGATGCGCGCGGCGAGGATTTGCGTATCCGCGCCGTGGAAATAGGCCTGGTCGACAAGCTCGCCCAGTCGCAAAGCCTCTTCGGGGCGACCCTGAGCATGGGTCAGGAAGTCCAAGTGACCGGCGATCTCGCCGGCCGCGAGCGCATCGAGCAGATCCAGATACTGCGTGCGCTCAAAGCGCACCCATCCGCTGGTGCCTTGCTCGCAACACAGCGCCTGCGCGTTGGCTGCTCGCCACTTCGATACGTGGACGAGCGGTGAGACCATGAGCTCGACTGCCATCTGGTCGTCGTACGGAGCCTCGCCGAGCGCCGCCTTGCCTTGCACGAGATCATGCACCCCGTAGCCCTCGATCGCAAAGGCATGGTCGAGCAGCGGCTTCAATTGCGCCGGAGAGGGCAGCGTCCACAGGCTTTGATGTGCAGCATGCAATGCAAACAGCGGCTGCCAGTCTTTAGGAGCTTGACTCGCCAGGCGCTGCGCTTCGTGCCGCTGTTCATCCTGAGAGAGATCGGCCTGGTGCGCTCGCAGGATCAGCAGCTCGCATTCGGCGATCATCCGCGGGATCTGTCGCTCGATCTGAAGCACGCTCGCCTTCATCGCCGGCAAGTCGCCATTGACATAGGACAGCAGCGCTCTTTCTTCCGCGGTTGGCGCGGCGGCCTTGAAGAGCTCGAGCGCCGCGAGCGGACGTCCCGTATAGATGAGCGAGCGCGCCTTCAGGATGCGGTAGTCTCCTGACTCGGGCGCGACGCTCTGCAGGCCCGCGAGGGTACGTTCGAACACACGTTCCCGCGGCCGTGGATCCAGGCCGTTGCTGGAGTGATGCAGCACGCCGATGAGATGCTGCATCCAGAGCCCCTCGATGGGCGACTGACCGCCTGCATCCGAGCCCGCGGGAGAGGGCGGCAACGGCAGTTGCGACGGCGCATCGACTCTGACCCGTGCAATCGCGGCGCCTTTGAAGCCAAGAGCACGCAGCGCTTCGCCAGCCATCGGCTCGAAGGCCGCCTCCGGCGGCAGCTCCTCGCTGATGGCGATGTCCGAGCGTTCGAACTGCGGCAGGATCGGCGGACGCTCCACCTTGAATGGCACCTTGACCAGCTTGATCGTCATCTTGCCGTGCCCGTCGTGCGATGCGTAACCGGTGATGAACCAGCGCACCTTGGAGTCCAGTAAGCGCGTCGGCACGAGATCCGGAACCGTCCGCCGAGGCGCGCCGTACGCTTCGAACACCACTGCCGGGTCGGGAACCGGCACGCCCGTCTCGGCTTCGATCATCTGCGCAAGCTGACGCGCGATCGCGATGCGCGCGGTCAGATCGAGATTTGGGCGGTACATCGGCGCGGACGGCGGAAACACGATGAGCTCGGATTTCGTCTGCGCGATCTGCTTGAGCAGCACGGCGCGGCGGGCATCGGCTTCCGGCAGCCGAGCCTTGTAGTCCTCCATGAGCCGTGTGGAGTCGATGCTCCGGGCTTTTTCCTCCGCGCGGTGGCGCTGCTGCTCGTCGTAAATGGCCTGCGCCACCCGCATAGTCTCAGCGTCGCGTTGCCGCTGGTCCCAATATTTGAAGCCTGCGAGACCGCCGCAGGTTGCGCCGAGTACAACGAGCAGGATGAAGATTGGTTTGCGCTTCATGTGTCCCCCGAGAGCGGTTGGACTGCCTTGAAGCCCGGGGTTGAATCAAGAAATATGCCCACGCCGATGAAATGGAGGCCGCACGTGTCCGGACCTCGCTCAACGCGATGTCGCGTGAGGCGCCCGGCGATGTGTTGAGTCTGCGTCAGTTAAGGGTCGGGGGAGATTTCGGGAATTTCCGGGCCGTTCATCGGCTGCAAAGGCCCAATATCGGCACCGTTTCGGCGCTTGCGCGAATGCCAGCCGCGCTCGTCCAACTTCTTCAGCAGCACCGGGTAATGCGGTTCCACTTCTGGTCTTGCCGGAAGCGAAAGTATTGCGCGGGACTCAGGGGCGAAGTGCCGGGATGCTCCAATGCCATGTGCTCAAGGTAGCGTTCGTATGCGTCATCGCCGCTCGCCTGCCGTAGAAAGCTCCATGCGTTCCAGAGCCATCGCCAGATGCAGCTGAACGCAGCAAAAAGTGGCGCCTTCGCGCGCAGAGCGTCCGCAATTTCCGGCGGCGCCTCGCGCTGCGAGCTCAAAGGCCGTGGTGTACGGGAAGTAGGGGTCATGGTTGCCTCAAGCGTGCAGGCTGCTCGTCACCATACTGCCGTCCAGACGCGTGGGCACGTACTGCGACTCCGCCAACGGCAGCGTCGCCTGTCCTTTGCTGAAGCGCAAAGCCATGCGCAGCATATCGACGACCACCACCCATAGCAGAATCGCGAACAGCAGCGCGAGGGCAGCATCGATGCGCTGGCCGAGGATGAGCTGCGGCGCGACCGCGACTCGATCCGGTGGCAGCGTCCCGGCCGCGAGCTTGGCCGCCATGTCGGCGGCTCCCGAAAGGAAGCCGACGCCCGGGTTCGGGCTGAATACCTTCTCGATAGAAGCGATGGTGCACACGATGGCGAGCCAGGTGAGCGGCAGGCCCGTCACCCAGGCATAACGCAGGCGCCCCATCTTGATGATGATGCCGGTCGCGACACTCAACGCGATACCCGCGAGCAGCTGGTTGGAGATGCCGAACAGCGGCCACAGGATATTCACGCCGCCGAGCGGATCGCGCACACCCTGCACCAGGAAGTAGCCCCACGCGGCAACAAACACCAGGCTGGTGGCTACCGTCGCCGGATAAGAGCTCATGTCGCCGATGGGCTTCCAGACGTGGCGCAAAATGTCCTGCAGCATGAAGCGCCCGACGCGGGTGCCGGCGTCGAGCGTAGTGAGGATGAATAACACTTCGAACATGATCGCGAAGTGGTACCAGACGGCGAGCAGGCCGCTGCCGAAAGTCTTGCTGAAGATCGTGGCCATGCCTACGGCGAGCGACGGCGCACCGCCGGTGCGCGCGAACAGCGTCTTCTCGCCCATCTCGCGCGCCAGCGTCTCCATCTGCTCGACGTTGACCGGAAAGCCCCACGAGCTGATCTGCGCCACCGCCTCGGTTGCAACTTTCCCCACCACGCCGGCCGGGCTGTTGATGGCGAAGTACACACCTGGCTCGAGCACGCATGCGGCGATCACGGCCATGATCGCGACGAACGACTCCAGCGCCATGCTGCCGTAGCCGATCATGCGGATCTCTTTCTCGTTGGCGAGTAGCTTGGGCGTGGTACCCGATGAGACCAGCGAATGAAACCCCGAGATCGCCCCGCAGGCGATGGTGATGAACACGAACGGGAACAGATCGCCCTTGAAGATCGGCCCCATGCCGTTTTCGGCAAACTGCGTGAGGGCCGGCATCTGGATCTGCGGGCCGATGATGATGATCGATGCAGCCAGCATGAACACGACACCGAGCTTCAAGAACGTCGACAGATAGTCGCGCGGCGCGAGCAGCAGCCATACCGGCAGCGTGGCGGCCGCGAAGCCGTAGATCATCACGAACCAGGCGCAGGTCATGCCGTCCCAATCGAACAAGTTACGCAGCGTCTCGTTGTCGCTGTGCGCAACCCAGCCGCCGCCGAGCACGCACACGATGAGCAGCGCGATGCCGATCAGCGAGCCTTCCAGGATGCGTCCGGGGCGGATCCCGCGCATGTACAAGCCGATCAGCATCGCGACCGGAATGGTGCCGAGCACCGTCGCCGTGGCCCACGGGCTGTGCTTCATCGCATTGACGATGACCAGGCCCAGGACCGCGATCAGGATCAGCATGATGGTCATCGTGCCCACCAGCGCCGCCCAGCCGCCCACCGGACCGAGCTCGTCGCGCGCCATCTGCCCGAGGCTGCGCCCATCCCGCCGCACCGAGCAGAACATGATCACCATGTCCTGCACGCAGCCGCCGAGCACCGCGCCCACCAGGATCCAGATCGTCCCGGGAAGGTAGCCGAACTGCATCGCCAGCGTGGGTCCGATCAATGGGCCGGGGCCGGCAATGGCGGCGAAATGGTGGCCGAATACCACCCACTTGTTGGTGGGTACGAAGTCGCGGCCATTGTTGAAGCGTTCGGCCGGTGTCGCCCGCGTGGCATCCAGCGTGAGCACCTTGGCGCAGATCCAGGCGCTGTAGAAGCGGAACGCGATCAGATAAATGCACACGGCGGCGACCACGAACCAGATCGCGCTGATGGGCTCGCCGCGGTGCGTGGCGATGCTGCCGAAGGCCCACGCCCCCAGCAAGGCGATCGCAAACCACATCAGTCCTTTGGACAGCCGGTTCATCCGCCTTCTCCTCGCACCTTTGTTATATCCTCGCCCCCGCGCCGGCGGGTTTGGCTGGCAGCGGCCATCATAGCGCAAGCTCGCGCGCCGCCGCTCGCGGCGGCCACCAGGCCTCTGATGCTAGAATCCATCAATTTGCGGGTGGCATCCTCCAGTATGTATAACTCCTTCAGCCCCATTTCCACGTTCGACCCCGAGCTCGCGCGCGCCCTGACGGCGGAGCGTCAGCGTCAGGAAGACCACATCGAGCTCATTGCCTCGGAGAACTATGCGAGCCCGCGGGTGCTCGAGGCACAAGGCTCGGTTCTCACCAACAAGTATGCCGAGGGCTACCCGGGCAAGCGCTACTACGGCGGGTGCGAATACGTGGACATTGCCGAGCAGCTCGCGATCGACCGGGCGAAGCAGCTGTTCCACTGTACCTATGCGAACGTGCAGCCGCATTCGGGCAGCCAGGCCAATCAGGCGGTCTACACGGCGGTACTGAAGCCGGGCGACACCATTCTGGGGATGTCGCTGGCGCACGGCGGACATCTCACGCATGGCTCACCGGTGAACCTCAGCGGACGGCTGTACCGGATCGTGAGCTATGGGCTGGACCAGGACGAGGTGATCGACTACGCGCAGGTCGAGCGCCTTGCGCATGAGCACAAGCCGAAGCTGATCGTGGCCGGCGCTTCTGCCTACTCGTTGATGATCGACTGGAAGCGCTTCCGCGAGATTGCTGACAGTGTGGGCGCGCCGCTCATGGTCGACATGGCGCACTACGCAGGGCTGGTAGCCGCGGGTTTGTATCCGAGCCCCATGAAACATGCGCAGTTCATCACCAGCACCACGCACAAAACGCTGCGTGGGCCGCGCGGCGGTCTCATTCTGGCGGATGCCGAGCACGAGAAGCTGCTCAACTCCTCGATCTTCCCCAATCTGCAGGGCGGCCCGCTGATGCATGTCATCGCCGCCAAGGCGGTGGCGTTCAAAGAAGCGCTGGCGCCCGAGTTCAAACGCTACCAGGAGCTCACCCTCGATAATGCACGCGTGATGGCCAAGGTGCTGCAGCGACGCGGCCTGCGCATCGTATCGGGCCGCACCGAAAGCCACATGTTCCTGCTGGATCTGCGCGCAAAGAACATTACCGGTAAGGAAGCCGAGGCCGCGCTCGGCCGTGCCCGTATTACGGTCAACAAGAACGCCGTCCCGAACGATCCGCAGACGCCGTTTGTCACCAGCGGCATTCGCATCGGTTCGCCGGCCATTACGACGCGTGGATTCACCGAGCTGGAGGCCGAGCAGCTCGCCAATCTGCTCGCGGACGTGCTGGAAGCACCGCAGGACGATCGCAAGCTCGATCGGATCGCGCGCGAAGTCACGGCAATGTGCCGTCGGTTTCCGGTGTACGCACAACAGCCGGTGCCTGCTTGATGCGCCGGGTGGTGACCATGTCGCGAGCGGCCTGCTGCCGCTGCTCTCGCATCACGATTCACGAGTCACGAGTCACGATTCACGCTGTCCGATGAAATGCCCCTTCTGCAGCGCGCCCGATACGCAGGTGGTCGATTCGCGCGTGAGCGAGGAGGGTGATCGCATTCGCCGGCGCCGGCGCTGCGTGAGCTGCGACAAGCGCTTCACCACGTATGAGACCATCGAGCTGCGCATGCCGCAGGTGGTCAAGGCCAACGGCACACGGCAGGAGTACGACGAAGAGCGGCTGCGTACCGGCTTTGCGCGCGCTTTGCACAAGCGCCCGGTGCCCACCGAGTACGTCGACGCCGCGATCGAGCGTATCACGCAGAAGCTCTTAAGTCTGGGCGAGCGGGAGATTCCCTCCAGGCGCATCGGCGAGATGGTAATGCGCGAGCTGTACAAGATGGACAAGGTGGCCTATATCCGCTTCGCTTCGGTGTACAAGGATTTTCAGGATGCCGCGGATTTTCGCGATGTGCTGAAGGAAGTCGCCAGTACGGGCGGAAGGCGGAGACCGAGGGTGAGTAAGTGACGACAGGAGAGGTGAACAGGTGAAAAGGTGAAGAGGTGAACAGGAGAGGCTACACCGTCATCCCAGCGGCTCTCACCCGTTCACCTTTTCACTTCTTCACCTCTTCACTTCTTCACTTCTCTACCTTTAGTCGTCACTCACCACTAAGTCCATGTTCACCCCCGCCGACCACATCCACATGGCGCATGCGTTGCGGCTCGCTGAACGCGGGCTCTACACCACCACGCCCAATCCGCGCGTGGGCTGCGTCATCGTTCGCGACGACCGTGTGATCGCAGAGGGCTATCACGAGCGGGCGGGCCTGCCGCATGCGGAAGTGGTGGCCCTCAGTGCCACGGGCGAGCGTGCGCGCGGCGCGACTGCATATGTGTCGCTCGAGCCGTGCAGTCATCACGGCCGCACGCCACCGTGCGCAGATGCGTTGATCCAGGCCGGCGTGGCGCGAGTGGTGGCGGCGATGGAAGATCCCAATCCACAGGTCAAAGGCCAGGGACTTGCCCGCCTGCGCGCCGCCGGAATCGAAACCGCCTGCGGATTACTGGAAGGGGAGGCGCGTGAGCTCAATATCGGCTTCGTGTCGCGTATGACGCGCGGGCGCCCGTGGTTGCGCATCAAGACCGCGGCCAGCCTTGATGGGCGCACGGCATTGAACAACGGCGTCAGTCAGTGGATTACCAGCGAGGCGGCACGCCGCGACGGTCATCGCTGGCGCGCGCGCTCGTGTGCGGTGATGGTGGGCGTCGGCACTTTGCTCGCGGACAATCCGCGCCTTACCGTGCGCCACGTGGCGAGCTCCCGCCAGCCGCTGCGCATCGTTGTGGACCGCGATCTCCAGATCCCGCTCGATGCCGCGGTTCTCGAGGGCGGCAACGCTTTGGTGGCCACCGCGCAGCGACACAACGAGAAGACGGCGCAGCTCGAAGAGCGCGGTGTGACCGTGGTGCACATTCCCGGGCCGAACGGCAAGGTCGATCTCGCAGCGCTGATGCGTGAGCTGGCCGGCCGCGAGCTCAACGAAGTCCTGGTCGAATCGGGCAACCGCCTGAACGGCGCCCTCCTGCAGGCCGGAGTGGTCGATGAGCTGATTGTCTATCTCGCGCCGCACTTGCTCGGCGACAGCGCCCGCGGTATGTTCGATCTGGGCGTGTTGACCGCGCTGGATCAGCGCCGCGAGCTCGATGTGCGTGAGGTACGCCGCATCGGCCCGGATCTTCGCATCGTCGCGCGGATGGCGTGAGCTATGTTCACCGGTATCGTGGAAACCATGGGGCAGGTCCGTCACGTGCAGGCGTCGGCAGCCGGAGCGCGCATCGTGATCGGCTGCGGGAAGCTGCCCCTGGACGACGTCAAGGTCGGCGACAGCATTGCAGTCAACGGCTGCTGTCTCACGGTGGTCAAGCTGGAGCCGGATGCTTTCCATGTCGATGTCTCGCAGGAGACGCTCTCGGCCACCACCGGGTTCGCGCATGGCGACCCGGTCAACCTGGAAAAGGCGCTGCGGCTCTCCGATCGGCTCGGCGGTCATCTGGTAACCGGGCACGTCGATGCACGGGGCGAAGTTACCCGGCTCGAGCCGGCGGGGGAGAGCCGGCTGGTCGAGATCAGAGTCCCAGCGGGGCTGCAGAGATATCTCGCACGCAAGGGATCGGTCACGGTGAACGGCGTGAGCCTGACCGTCAATCGCGTGGCAGAAGATCGCTTTGAGGTGAATCTCATCCCGCACACCATGCACGTGACTACGCTCAAGCACTTGCGGGTGGGCAGCCCGGTAAACCTCGAAGTCGATCTGCTCGCGAGGTACCTGGAGCAGCTCTCCACAGCGGCGAGATAAACCCTCCTGCTCATCCGAATTCGCCTGCGAGGCCCGGTAGCATTCGCTCTCGCGGGCAGAATCGGGCAAAATCGAACGTTCCTGCTTCGTCGCCCCCCGGCGGTGGGCGGGTGTGCTTTCAGACTTCTCTATGTTGACCGACCCACTCCAGCAGTGCGGCGCGCTTTCGAGCGAGGCGGCGTTATGACGATCAGCAGCATCCCGGAGATCATCGCGGAGATTCAAGGCGGCCGCATGGTCATTCTGGTGGACGAGGAGGATCGCGAGAACGAAGGCGATCTGGTGATGGCCGCGGAGTTCGTGACGCCGGCCGCGATCAACTTCATGGCCAAGCATGGCCGCGGACTGATCTGCCTCACGCTCACCGAAGAGCGCTGCAGGCAGCTCCACCTGCCGCCCATGGTGAGCCACAATCGCTCGCAGATGGGCACCAACTTCACGGTGTCGATCGAAGCCGCGCACGGCGTGACCACGGGGATCTCTGCAGCCGATCGCGCGCGCACCGTGCACGCCGCCGTCAAGCGCGACGCGAAGCCCGAAGATATCGTGCAGCCGGGGCATATCTTTCCATTGATGGCCCAGCGCGGCGGCGTGCTGGTGCGCGCGGGGCACACCGAAGCCGGCTGCGATCTCGCGCAGCTCGCGGGCCTGCTGCCCGCCGCCGTGATCTGCGAGGTGCTGAAAGATGACGGCGAGATGGCCAGGCTGCCGGATCTGCTCGAGTTTGCGCAACGCCACGCACTCAAGGTCGGCGCGATCGCCGATCTCATCCACTATCGCAGCCGTACCGAGTCTCTGGTCACCCGCGTAGCGCAGCGGCCGGTGGATACACCCTACGGGCGCTTCCAGCTCTACGCCTACCGCGATACCACGGCCGATCAGGTGCACCTCGCTTTGGTCAAGGGCGATGTTGTGCCGGGGGTGGAAACGCTGGTTCGGGTACACGAACCGTTTTCGGTGATCGACCTGCTCGATGCCGGCAGCCTGTCGCATTCGTGGAATCTCAACGCCGCCTTGTCTGCCATTGCCGGCGCGCAAAGCGGCGTAGTGGTCCTGCTCCATCGCAGCGAGACCAGCGAAGAGCTGCTCGCCAGCCTGCAGGTACCCGCTCGCAGCACAGAGCCGCCGAAGCACGATCTGCGCAATTACGGTATTGGCGCGCAGATTCTCAAAGACCTGGGAGTGAGCAAGATGAAGCTCATGGCCGTTCCGCGCAAGATGCCGAGCATGGCGGGCTTCGACCTGGAGGTGACTGGTTATGTGCTGCCCGAGCAGGAGCGGCCGGCTGCGCGCGTCACGTCGCTCAAAGACCGCAAACGGGAGAACTAGGCGTGGCACGCTACGACGATATTCTGGAGATCGAGCCGAATCTGAGCGGGCGCGGGCTGCGCGTGGGCATCGTGATGAGCCGCTTCAATATCGATGTCTCGGAAGGCCTGCTCGGCGCATGCGCTGACGAGCTGCGCAGGCATCAGGTGCAAGCTGGCGACATGCTGCTGCTGAGCGTGCCGGGCGCATTGGAGATTCCGCTGGCGCTGCGCAAGCTCGCCGACAGCGGCCGCTTCGATGCGCTCATCGCGCTCGGCTCCGTGATCCGCGGCGAGACCTATCATTTCGAAGTCGTCAGCAATGAATCGGCGACCGGACTCGCGCGGGTGCAGTTGGAAACCGGCATTCCCGTGGCCAACGGCATCCTCACCACCGACGACGATGACCAGGCGCTCGCCCGTATGAGCGTGAAGGGTGCCGAAGCGGCGCGTGCAGCGATCGAGATGGCGAATCTGCTGAAGACGATCAATGAGCAACGCTGACGCAGCGGCGTCTACGCCCAGACGTCAGGGGCGTGGCAGTCGCCGCAGCTCGCGCGAGCTCGCTTTGCAGGCGCTGTATCAGTGGTTGCTCAATGGCGACGAGGTGCAGGCCCTGCTGGCACAGGTTGCCGAGAAAGAAGACTTTGCGCGTGCGGACCAGGGATTCCTGCGGAGCTTGTTGCGTGGCGTAATCGAGCGCGCGCCGCAGCTCGAGGAAGCCGTGCGGCCATTTCTGGATCGGCCGGTCGGGCAACTGAGTCCGATCGAGCGCGCGTTACTGCTGATGGCCGCGTACGAGCTCACGGTTTCGCTCGATGTTCCGTATCGCGTGGTGATCAACGAAGCGGTGGAGCTTGCGAAGGCGTACGGCGGGACGGACGGCTATAAATACGTGAACGGTGTGCTCGACAAGCTCGCCGCTCAGGTACGGCCTTCAGAGGTGAAGAAATCTTGATGCAGGAGGAGAAGCAAAATGGCTGAAGCGGTGAAGAAACTTACGATCTTCGATCTGCAGGCGAAGGTCGAGCGCGGCGAGAAGGTCTTTCAAGTGACCGCGGTGGATTATCCGACCGCGCAACTCGTCGATCGCGCCGGCATCGATTGCATCCTGATCGGCGACTCGCTCGGCATGACGGCACTGGGTTATTCGGGAACCGTCCCGGTGACGATGGACGAGATGATCCATCACGCGAAGGCGATTTCGCGCGCGGTCAAACGCGCCATCCTGGTCGGCGACTTACCGCTGGGCGCCTACCATGCCTGCACCGCGGACGCGGTGAACTCGGCGATGCGCATGGTCAAGGAAGGCGGTGCCGACGTCGTCAAGCTGGAAGGCGGTGAAGATTTTGCGCCGATGGCCGAGGCGGTGGTGCGCGCCGGCATCCCGGTGATGGCGCACATCGGCCTCACGCCACAGCTCGTCTCCAAGATCGGCGGTTATAAAGTGCAGGGCAAGTCGGCGGAGACCGGTGCACAACTACTCAAGGACGCGCTGGCCTTGGAGCAGGCGGGCTGCTTTGCGATCGTGCTGGAAGCCATTCCCGATCGCGTCGCGCAACTCATTACCGAGCGGTTGCAGATTCCGACCATCGGCATCGGCGCCGGTCCGCATTGCGACGGCCAGAATCTGGTGCTGCATGACATGGTCGGGCT
>JBGQKF010000044.1:0-16620 GCA_041499435.1 Gammaproteobacteria bacterium | reverse complement strand
GACGGACGGCGCCGGGTGGACTACCGCGCCGTGGCTGCGCTCGCCGCCCCGCTGTTCCTGAATTCCGGCATCCAGGCGGTGCTCAACCTCACCGATACCTGGTTCCTCGGTCACATTTCCGCGAATGCGACTGCGGCGGTGGGAGCGGTGTACTGGTACATCATCGTGTTCGTACTCCTGTTCGGCGGCGTCGCAATGGCGGTGCAGACGCTGGTGGCGCAAGCGTATGGCGCCGGCGAGCGACGCCGCGCGGCGCAAGTCACCTGGGGCGGCCTGTGGGCGGCGCTCCTGATGGCGCCGGTGTTCCTCGCGATCTCGCTGTCGGGCAAAACTCTGGTCGGGCCTTTCGGACTGCAACCGCCCATCGAGGCGCTCGCGCTGGAATTCTGGTTCCCGCGCCTGCTCGGCGCCACGGGGGGCGTGACGCTGTGGGCGCTGTCGAGTTTCTTCAACGGCATCGGCCGCACCCGTACGACGCTTTGGATCATGCTGAGCGTTGCGCTCGCCAACGCGCTGCTCAATCAAGTCTTCATCTTCCATCTGCATCTCGGCGTTGCCGGGTCCGCCTGGGCGACGGGTGCAGCGCAATTGATCGGCGTCGCCATCGCGCTCGCGGTGTTCTTGAGCCGCGACGTATGCGACGAGTTCTACGCCCACACCTGCTGGCAGCCGGAGTGGAGCGTGATCAAGCGCACGATCAGACTCGGCGTGCCGATGGGGCTGCTGCCGGCGGTCGACTTGGTTGGATTGGCGCTATTTCAGGCGATGCAGGCGAAGACCGGAACCGTGGGCGGTGCGGCCACGCAGATCGTCATGATGATGACATCGATCGCCTACATGCCCGCGATCGGCATCGCCAGTGCAGGCACCACACTGGTGGGCCAGTCGATCGGCGCAGGCGATCGCGATTGGGCCGCGCGGGTGGGCAACGCTGCGATCAAGGTGACGGTCGGATACATGGGTTTGGTCAGCATGGTCCTCGCACTCGCGGGACCGTGGCTGCTGCCGCAGTTCATCACGCCCGGAGATCCTTCTGCGCCGCAGGTGGTGCGACTGGGCTATCTGCTGCTGTGGATCGCCGCGGCCTACCAGATCTTCGACGGCTTCAACCTGGGCAGCGGCTTCTGTCTGCGCGGTGCAGGTGACGTGCGTGTGCCGATGTACATGGTGATTTTGCTCTCCTGGTGCGGCTTCGTTCCGCTCACGCACATGCTGACATTCGCACCAGGCGAAGGCTGGGTCCACTTCCTGCCGCAGTTCGGGCTGGGCACAGTGGGCGGATGGAGCGCGTTGCTCATCTACACCTTTGCGCTCGGCGCTGCGATGTTTCTGCGCTGGCACTCCGGCGCCTGGCGGAAGATCGTGCTGTAAAACAAAAACCCGGGCAGGCCCGGGCTTTTCGTGAATACCCGCTAGAACAAATCAGCGCCGATCGTCATCATCATCGTCGTCATCATGGCCATGGTGGCGGCTCTGCTTTGCGGGGATGATTTCCCAGGTTTGGTTGTCACCGTGCTGCTGCGTGTAGAACACGCGCCAGCCGTCGTGGAACGGGTTCGGAATCTTGGCGCCTAGCAGTCCGAAGACTCCCGGATCGCCGTCGGAGACGTGGAACCCGGTAATCTCGTTGTCGCCCTCGTTCTGGAAGTCTTTGCTCCCGCTCAGGCCCGAGTCGATGGTGGCGGAAGTGTCGCGTCCGAGCGCGATGATGCGCACCGGCTGGTTCGCCGGATCACCGTAGTTCACGCGTACGTCAAACACGAACGCGGAATCGAACGCGTTGCGCGCCGTATGCAGGCCGTCGCCCGCGTCCTCGACGAACACGACCTCATGGTCGGACCAGAAGGCACAGTTGTCCAGGCCGGTGTGATCGACATCGCCCTTGAACAACAGCGTGAGCTTGCCGTGATCGGCAGAGGGGCTGTTTTGAGACACCTTGAAGATCGCGCCGAAGCCGCCGAAATTAGCTGCCTCCGTCTGCGCACTGGTGTCGCCGGTCGCGTCGAAGAAGAATTCGCGAAAGCCGCTGCCCGGGCGGAACTGGCCATTTTCCGGGCGCTTGAACGGCGTCGCACCGGCCGCTTTGGCGAGCGCGTTGGCGTCGAAGTCGGCAGTGCCGTTGACAGCGGTGTCATGGATCGTGACCCAATTGGTATCGAACACTTTCCCGTAGGTATGCAGATCGATCTGGTCCTGGGAGGTGATATCGGCGTCGGCCTGGCCCGTGTGGAACACGATCGGACCGGCATGCACCTTGGAGATCACCTGCAGCGCCTGGAGCTTGCCGCCTTTGGTCAGATCGGTCTTGTCCTTGGGGATGAAGCGATAGACGAAGCTTGTATGGTGTTAGCAGCTGTTCTCTGGATTAGGATGAGGACAGCTGGGGTGGAGAGACGAGTCCTAGCATCTGCCATCTATCGATGGACAGCCGCCAATAGAATACTCCCACCCACACCGCCAACGTCGATGAGGAATCTAGCGGCGTGTGCTCTGATCAGCCCGACCGCCGATTTAACAGCAAGCTTACGTCGGTGTGTGTCCACCCCAGCCAATTGAAGTTTAACGCCTGGAGGACTGATCTGTGAAACCCGCACACCCCCTGAACATCGGCGCGGACGTCGCCAAGGACGAAATCGTTGTGGCCTGCGCCGAACACAGCTTCGCCCCGCGTAAGATCGCCAACACCCGTAGCGCATTGTTGGCCTGGCTCAAGACGCTGCCAAGCGGCAGCCGCATCGCAATGGAGTCCACTAGCAGCTATCATGAGCGGCTCGCTGAACTGGCCCACCAGCTGGGCTTTACGGTGTATGTGCTCAACCCCAAGGACGTGCGCAACTATGCTAAGGGGGTGGGCCTGCGCGCCAAGAGCGACCGCGTCGATGCACAGCTCATCGCCCGCTACCTTGCCAAGGAACAGGGCGCGCTTCACCCATTTGTGCCGCCCACCCCAGAACAGCGGCAGCTCGCGCGGCTACTAAAGCGACGTACCAAGTTAGTGCGCATCCGCGGCGCTTTGAAACAGTCGCTCCAGGGAGTGAGCGGCTTTACAGTTGATCTCAAGTCACTCCTGACCAAGCTCGATGCACTGATTGAGCGCATCGATGGCAAGATGCGCGCGCTCATTGAGGCTTCCCCCCAGAGCGAACAGGCTTGCGCTCGTCTGCGGCGCATCCCAGGAGTAGGGCCCCTGGTGGGTAGCGGGTTGCTCAACAGCTTGCAGCGCTGGCCCTTTGGCAGCGCCGATGCGTTCGTGGCCTTCTGCGGGTGGGATCCGCGTGCCGATGATTCGGGACGCAAGAGCGGCCGGCGACGCTTGTCCAAGCGCGGGCCGAGCCTGCTGCGCTATCTGCTGTACAACGCAGCTATGGCCGCCTCACGCACCAAGGCATGGCGCCCTCTATACCAACGCAGCCTTGCCAAGGGACTCTCACGCACTGAAGCTCTGGTCATCCTAGCCAGGCAGATCGCCCGTACCGCTTGGTCGATCTACACGCACAAGACGGTGTTCGACCCACAGCGCATCAGTCAGGTCTTGACATGAAACATAGAATCTATTGGCAGCGACGGTCGAGCCGCAACTGGCTCGGAACTCGGCTCGCCATCATCCCGAGTCCTTCATGAATTATCCAGGCTAAACCATCTCCTCCCCGCCGCCATGACTGCAGTCTTGCAATCGGTAGTGCTGCTGTGTCTGTCGAACGTGTTCATGACGTTCGCCTCAGCATGAACGCTACAGAGCTTTGTTTCCTGTCCGCCGTGGAACTCGCGCGGATGATCCGGCGGCGTGAGGTCTCGTGCACGGAAGTGATGCTCGCGCACCTCGCACAGATCGAGCGGGTGAACCCGCGCGTGAACGCCATGGTCACGCTGGTCCCTGAACAGGGCTTGAGGGCAGCCAGAGCCGCCGATGCGGCGCTGGCGCAGGGGCACGCTCCCGAGGCTCAGGATGCGCCTCTGTTCGGACTACCCGCCGCACATAAGGATCTCACCAGGACCAAAGGCATCCGCACCACGTTCGGCTCCCCGCTGTTTCGCGATTTCGTTCCCGATACCGATGCGTTGATCGTCGAGCGGCTCAAGCGTGCAGGGGCCATTACGATCGGGAAGACGAACACACCGGAATTCGGCGCCGGGTCGCAGACTTTCAACGCGGTGTTCGGCGCAACACGCAACCCCTGGGATATCAGCAAGACGTGCGGCGGCAGCAGCGGCGGTGCTGCGGTTGCGCTCGCGTGCGGCATGGTCCCTATCGCCGACGGCAGCGACCTCGGCGGATCGCTGCGCAACCCGGCAAGCTTCTGCAATGTCGCGGGCTTTCGACCTTCGACCGGGCGAGTGCCCGCGTGGCCCGTGTTGGACGCGTGGTATCCGCTTTCCGTGGTCGGCCCTATGGCGCGTACCGTCGCCGATTTGGCGCTGCAGCTGCAAGCGATTGCCGGGCCCGATGCGCGCGCTCCGCTTTCCATCGAAGAGCCGGGCAGCGTGTTCGCCAGGCCACTGGAGCGCGACTTCCGCGGCGTGCGTGTGGCCTGGAGCCGCAATCTGGGCGGCCTGCCGGTCGATAAGCGCGTCACGGCTGCGCTCGAGGCCCAGCGCAATGTGCTCGAGCAGATCGGCGTCGTCGTAGAAGAGTCGGAACCCGACTTCAGTGACGCCGATGAGGTGTTCCGCGTGTTGCGCGCCTACAACTTCGAGCTCAACTACGGCGAGCTGCTGAGGACCAGTCGGGCACAACTCAAGGACACAGTCATCTGGAATATCGAACAAGGCGCGCGGCTGAGCGGGCCGGCGGTTGGCCGCGCACAAGTCAAGCGCACCGAGCTGTACCACCGCGTGCGCGGCTTTATGGAACAGTACGAGTTCCTGTTAGCGCCGGTTGCACAGGTGCTGCCGTTCGACGTGAGTGCGCCTTACGTGACCGAGATCGAGGGGCAGCCGATGCAGACCTACCTCGACTGGATGAAGTCGTGTTACTTCATCACCGTCGCGGGCTTGCCGGCGATCTCGATCCCCTGCGGTTTTTCCCCGGAGGGCTTACCGGTGGGTTTGCAGATTGTGGGGCGGCATCGCGACGACTTCGGCGTGCTGCAGCTTGCGCATGCTTTCGAGCAGCGCACGCAATTCTGGAAAAGACGACCGCCAGTCGTCACCGCGGCGCAGGCATAATAACTACACTGGAAGACCGTGGACCGCTAATGCAAACATGCGGGCTCACGCAAACGCGGCAGACCGTCCAACTTTCCAAACCTAGAGAAACGCATACAGATGGCAATTCAGCATCGTCTCGCGAGCGCGCTCAGCCTGCTCCTCGTTCTGGTCTCATCCCTCGGCACGCTGGCACAAGAGCCGGCTGTTCCATCGCCAACCCCTGGGCAAAATCAGGCCCGGCCAATTCCGAAGGGTCGCGTCTTCGTGTGGGACATCGAAGGGACATGGATCTCGCAGGCGTACATGAAGCAGCTGCAGTCCACCCGTTCACCGCTCGCCGCCGGCAGCCATACGCCGCCTTTGGTTATCAAGGTGCAGCGCGAAGAGCGCAGCTACCCGATCGTGATCACCGATTTCCACAAGGCGGCGATGCAGTTCCTCATCGAGATCGAGCCGTTCGGCAAAGCGGGGACCTACCGCATGGTGGTGGCCCCGGAGGATGGCATGGTGAGCTCGACCGACGTTACCTATGTGCCATTCCGCGGGCAGAAAAACGCGCAGGGCAAGTTCGACACGTTGTCGATCGCTGATCCATTCCTGGCCAAGGGCAAGTACCTCACGTTCGTGCGCCTTCCCGAGGCATTGGAGGCTTTCGTCAACCGCGCTGTCATCGCGGGGAAATATCAGGATCGTGAGGGCCGCGCCTACGAGTTCACGCAAGCGGGCGAGGCGGTGCTTCCAGACCGCAGCTTCCCCTATGAGGTGGCATTGGATCCGAAAGCGGGCAACTGCGATCTTCTGCATAGCCATCGGGAACGAGCGCCCGAGGGCAAAGAGCGGCTGGGGTTCGCGTGGAAGGGCGGCGATCTGCAGCTCTTCAACACCAAGACCCTCAAGGGCGACCGCTATGCGTGCGAAGGCAAGCCCCTTCTCGTTCTCACACCGCAACCCAACACCTGAACCATCGTCGAGTTCGCCTCGGAAGAAACGCATCGCGCCTGGGCTACGTACCCCGAGCACGTTGAGGCCAAGAAACTCGGCCGCGATCGCTTCTACACCGAGTACAAGATCCAGGTATGTGCTCAGCAGCGCGAATCCGCGTGGCAACGGCCGCAGGCCGCTCGACAATAGCAGCGGGGGCGGGTAGCCTGCGCTTGGTGTGATGACGAAATATTTCGGACACGATGCGCCATCGCGTCTTTAGCGCGCGGGAGCTTAGCTAGCCCATTCCACAATTTGAACGAAGAGGAGGTCTGACATGCGCTTGCGGCCGGTATTTTCCCTTATCCTCGTTGCCGCTCTGCTTTGCGCCGGCGCAGCCGCAGCCGAAGAGTGCAGCGGCACCATCACCGCGGATGAAGCGCTCGCCGCGGAACAGGCACGCTATGCCGCGCAGACCAGCAACGATTTCGCCGCCATGGAGCGGCTGTTCGGCAACGATCTGCACTACAACCATTCCAGCAACATCGTCGATACCAAAGCTTCCTACATCGAGTCCATGCGCTCGGGCGACGTGCGCTATCGCATCATGAAGCAGAGCGACACCAAGGTCCGCACCTACGGCTGCGTTGCGATCATCACGGGGGTGGGCGATTACGAGGTCACGGTCAAAGGCAAGGATATGGCGGTACAGATCCGCTTCCATGCGATCTGGGCCAAGCGCCCCGCGGGCGCGCAGTTCATATCCTGGCAGGCCACACGCTTCCCGCCGAAGCAGTAAGCCCATAGCGCCGCGGGTGCAGCGCCCGCGGCTTTCGGTTGCGCGCTGTCAGGACGCATTTGCATGGAGCGTTAGACGGCGGCAATGCGCGCCCCGTAAAATGTGCGCTTCCCGCACGCCATAGCGATCCGTTCGCGTTGTCGCGCGGAGCAGCGCAAGCACCTCCATGTCGCAAGTCGAAGAACCCCGGGCTCACGAGAGCGTGCATGACGCGCTCCAGCACATCGTCGGGCTGCTGAACAAGCAGCAGCTCGTGGAGGAGCTCGTCCGCCGACAAGGCGGGCCGCGCCACGAACTGGTCGAATCGCTGGTGCAGAAGCAGCATGAGAGCGAGCTGCAGCAAACGCTCGATTCGCTGCATCCCGCCGATATTGCTTTCATCCTCGAAGCGCTGCCGCTGAATCGGCGGCTGCGCGTCTGGAATCTGGTCAAAGCCGACCGCGACGGCGAAATTCTGCTGGAAGCCTCCGAACCTGTGCGCGAGAGCCTGATTGCGCACATGGATGCGCATGAGCTGGTCGCCGCAGCCGAACAGCTGGATGCCGACGAGCTCGCGGACCTGGCACCCGACCTGCCCGACGACGTCATGGAGGACGTGTTCCGGGCATTGTCGGTGGAAGAGCGCGAACAGCTGCGCGCCGCCATGTCGTATCCAGAGAACGCGGTGGGTGCGCTGATGGACTTCGACCTCGTCACCATTCGCGAAGATGTGACGCTGGAGGTCGTGCTGCGCTATCTGCGCCGCCTGGACGAGCTGCCGGACCATACCGATCAGGTGTTCGTCGTGAACCGCGTACAGGTGCTGAAGGGGGTACTGCCGATCAATCGGATCCTGGTGAACGATCCGGAGCAGCTGGTACGCGAGGTTATGAAGACCGATATGCTGGTGCTGCATCCCGGGGATAAGGCCGAAGACGCGGCGCAGGCCTTCGAGCGCTACGACCTGGTGACGGCTCCAGTTACTGAGGAGAGCGGCCTGCTGGTCGGGCGCGTCAGCGTGGATGCGGTAGTCGACTTCATCCGCCAGGAAGCCGAGGCCGAGCGCCTGAATCTCGGTGGCTTGCGCGAGGAGGAAGATATTTTCGCTTCCGTTTGGGCGAGCGCGCGCAATCGCTGGACCTGGCTTGCGATCAACCTGGTGACCGCTTTCATCGCATCGCGCGTGATCAGCATCTTCGAAGGCACCATCGAAAAACTGGTGGCGCTGGCCGCTCTAATGCCGATTGTCGCCGGGATCGGCGGTAACGCGGGCAATCAAACCATCACGATGCTGGTGCGGGCGATTGCACTGGGACAGGCCAATCCGTCCAACGCCAGGAAGCTGCTGACGAAAGAGATCATGATCAGTCTGTTGAACGGGCTGGTGTGGGGCGGCATTATCGGTCTCTTCGCAATGGTGCTCTACAAGAGCGTCTCGCTCGGGCTGGTCATGACCGCCGCCATGACCCTCAACTTGCTGGTGGCGTCGCTCTTCGGTGTCTTCATCCCGTTGCTGATGGTGAAGCTCGGACGCGATCCGGCTGTGGGCTCGAGCGTGATGATCACGGCCATCACCGACAGCGGTGGATTTTTCATTTTCCTCGGGCTTGCGAGCCTGTTCCTGTTGCGCTGAACCGGCTTGAATCCGTATAGCGTCGAGCCGCGTAGAATTGTAAGTTGCAGTCGACTGCATCGACCAATCGCGAAACGGCAAGGAGCAGCCATGTTGATCAAGCGTGTAAGCGATATCGTTCCCTCGGAAATCACTCCCGAGCGGGTGTATCGGGAGCGGCGTCAGTTCGTGGCCGGCGCACTGGCTCTGGGCGCTGCCGCGGGAGCCGGTGCGCTCGGCTTTTCCATGCCGCGGTCGGTAAGCGCCGCTGCAAAGCTCACCAACCTGCTCAAGAGCCCGCTGTCCACCACCGGCGAGGATTTGACCGCGCTCAAAGATGTGACCACGTATAACAATTACTACGAGTTCGGGACCGGCAAGGAAGACCCGAGCGAAAATTCCGGGAAGTTGCGGGTGCGTCCCTGGACGGTCGCGATCGAGGGCGAGGTCAAGAAGCCCAAGACTCTCGATATCGATGAGCTGTTCAAGCTGGCGCCGCTCGAAGAGCGCGTTTACCGCATGCGCTGTGTGGAAGGCTGGTCGATGGTCATCCCCTGGGTCGGCTACTCGTTCTCCGAATTGATCAAGCGTGCCGAGCCCACCGGCAAGGCCAAGTATGTCGAGTTCGTGACGCTATCCGACTCCGAGCAGATGCCGGGCGTGCGCATGCCGATACTGGATTGGCCGTACCTGGAGGGCCTGCGCATGGATGAAGCCATGCATCCCCTCACCATTGTCTGTCTCGGCCTCTACGGTGAAGCGCTCGCTAATCCAAACGGCGCACCGGTGCGCGTGGTCATACCCTGGAAGTACGGCTTCAAGAGCGGCAAAACGATCGTCAAGATCCGCTTCGTGGAACAGCAGCCAAAGACCACCTGGATGCTCGCCAACCCGCACGAGTACGGCTTCTACTCGAACGTGAACCCTGAGGTCGATCATCCGCGCTGGAGCCAGGGGCGCGAGCGTCGCATCGGCGAGTTCGGCAAGCGCCGTACACTCATGTTCAACGGCTACGGGGACCAGGTTGCTCAGCTCTACACCGGGATGGATCTGCGCAAGTTCTTCTAACCATCGATGCGCGCGCTCAACACATTGCAGAAGCTCAGGCCTGAGCAAGTGAGCAGGCTCAAGGCCGCGCTGTTCATCGCCTGCCTGATACCCGTGCTGCGCCTCGGATGGCTGGCGCTGCATCATGGGCTGGGTGCCAATCCGATCGAGTACATCACGCGCTCGACCGGCTGGTGGATATTGACGTTCCTGCTGGTCACATTGCTGGTGACGCCGCTGCGGCGCCTCACCGGATGGAACTGGCTGCTGCGCCTGCGGCGTATGCTGGGCCTCTATGCCTTCTTTTACGCGTGCCTGCATTTCAGCATCTACATCTGGCTCGATCAGTTCTTCGACTGGCAAGGCATCGTCAAGGACATCGGCAAGCGCCCGTTCATCACGGTAGGCTTTGCCGCATTCGTGTGCCTGATTCCGCTTGCGGCCACCTCTACCAACGCGATGGTGCGCAGGCTGGGCGGCCGGCGCTGGCAGATCCTGCACCGGCTGGTTTATGCGATCGCCACGCTTGGTGTATTGCACTTCTGGTGGCTGGTGAAAAAGGACATCAGAGAGCCGCTCGTCTTCGGCGCCCTGCTCGCCATCCTTCTGGGCGCACGGGCCCTCTGGTCGGTGCGCAAGGTGACCGCGGGGTCGTCCACCGCACCCCGTTCGCAAACGATCTGAGGCACGCAACCCCGCACGCATGGTCTAATGCTCTCCACACCGGGTGGGAGGCTTGAACTGCGATGTTGATCGGCGTTCCGAAAGAGATCAAAGATCATGAGTACCGCGTGGGCCTGACGCCCGCCGGCACGCATGCTCTGGTCGAGCACGGGCATCAGGTCGTGCTCGAAACTGGCGCCGGGGCACGTGTGGGGTTCACAGACGCCGAGTATCGCTCGGCCGGCGCGACCATTGCGCCGCAGGCTGCGGCCTGCTGGGCGGCAGAACTGGTCGTCAAAGTCAAAGAGCTGCAGCCAACCGAGTATGCGCTGGTCCGGCGCGGGCAGGTCCTGTTCGCCTACCTGCATCTCGCGCCCGAACCGGATCTGGTGGATGCCCTGCTGCGCTCGGGCGTGGCTGGGATTGCCTATGAGACGGTCACCGATGAGAGCGGCGGCTTGCCGCTGCTCGCGCCGATGTCGCGTATCGCCGGCAAGCTGTCCGTGCAGTTCGGCGCGTGGTCGCTGCAGATGGCCAACGGCGGCAGCGGCGTCTTGCTGGGCGGCGTTCCCGGTGTTCCGCCCGCACGCGTGCTGGTGATCGGTGCCGGTGCCGCCGGCGCAAGTGCGGTGCGCGTCGCCGTCGGCATGGGCGCCGATGTAACCGTGATGGACGTGAACACCGCGACACTCACCAGACTCGATGAGCTCTATGACGGCCGGGTGAAGACCTGCGCGCCCAACCCGCTGGCTCTGGCTGAACAGATTGCAGCTGCCGATCTCGTCATTGGCGCCACCTTGACCCCGGGCAAGCTCGCGCCCAAGTTGATCACACGCACAATGCTCATGCGCATGCGTCCGGGCTCGGTGCTGGTGGATATTTCCGTCGATCAGGGTGGCATCGCCGAGACCTCCCGGCCGACATCGCATTCGCATCCCATCTATGTGGAAGAAGGCGTCGTGCACTATTGCGTCCCCAACATGCCGGCAGCGGTCGCGCGTACCGCGACGCTCGCCTTGACGCAGGTGACGCTGCCTTATGTGCTGGAGCTTGCTGACTTGGGACTGCGCGGGGCACTCGCGCACGACAGCGGATTGCGATCCGGCCTGCAGGTCTATGCGGGGCGCGTGACGCACGCAGGCCTCGCGCAGGATATAGACCGACCGTGGACGCCCTACGAGGAGATCGCCGCCATGCTCGCGGAAGTCTGATGCGCTGGTTGTTGAACCAGCTTTTGAGCGGCTTACAGTAGTGGTCGATCCAACCGGTCTGCAGGGGTCAGTGCAGTTGTTCCGGTGGGACGGGCGCAATCGGCAGCGCGACGACTTCGATACCCTCTTCGCGCAGCTCATCGACCTCCTGACGGGAGGCCTGACCGCGAATCGGCCGCTCCGGCGCTTCGCCGTAGTGAATCTGCCGCGCCTCGTCGGGAAATCTTTCGCCGACGTCCTCAGTATGCTTGAGGACGTACTCGATCACCTTGGCACGCAGGTTCAGCATGAAATCCGGGCTGCCGGTAACCGCGGTCTCCTTGGTCGCATCGGCCTTGGGCAAGCTCACGTGAGGCGCACTCGGCAGCTTGGCGACGGTGGATGAGCCGCACACCGGACAGAACAGATGCCCGCTTTCATGCTGATGCGAGAACGCTGCCGGAGAAGCGAACCAGCCTTCGAACCGATGCGCGTTTTCACAGGATAGAGAATACACGACCATGATGTTTATTATAGCTGTCTGGTCACAACTGCGAGTCTAGGGGCAGCGCGCCGGGCGCGCAAGTGGCAACTTATCTTTGCCGGAAATTGCTCTAGACTCGTGGCACGTTTGCGAAATCGTGTCAGCAGATGCCTGCAATCTGCTGCACGCCTGCGCAATCCTGCAACTTCGCGCCAGCCGGCGAGGCCGAATAAAGTTACGTTCTACACGCCTTACCTTCTGCGCAGGTAGCTCACGAGCCACAACAGAACCAGCGATCATCGTGCAGTTGAGTGAGCTTGTCGAGGTTTCGCGACGCGTCGCTGCGACCAGCAGCCGGCTGGAGAAGATTGCCGCGCTGCGCGCCTGCCTGCTGCGGCTTTCGCTTGCAGAGATCGACATCGGCGTGCGTTTCCTCTCCGGCGAGATCCGGCAAAACAAGCTCGGCGTGGGGCCTGCAGTCATTTTCCAGGCACGCACCGCAGCGCATGCGGTGCGCCCCGGCCTGTCGCTGACCGAGATCGATGCCGCGCTGATACAAATAGCAGCGACAGCGGGCAAGGGTGCAACGGAGCAACGCAGGCAGCTGCTCGGCGAATTGTTTGCGCGCACCACCGAGTCTGAGCAGGAATTCCTCGTACGCCTCTTGTTAGGCGAGCTGCGTCAGGGCGCGCTGCTCGGCATCATGCAGGACGCATTAGCGCAAGCGGCTCAGGTACCGCTGGCACAGGTGCGGCGGGCAGCGATGGTCGCGGGTGGCGTGGCTGAGGTGGCACAAGCGGCGTTGACCGAAGGCGCCCAAGGCCTGCAGCGTTTCATGCTGCGAGTGTTTCAGCCGGTGCTGCCGATGCTGGCACAGCCGGCTCACGACATTGCCGATGCGCTGCGCCAGCTTGGCATCGCGGCACTGGAGTGGAAGGTCGATGGTGCGCGCATTCAGGTGCACAAGTCGGCGGCCGAGGTCCGCGTGTACAGCAGAGGGCTCAACGATCTAACCGCCGCCGTGCCCGAGATCGTCGAGCACATTCAGCGTATCGCCTGCGAAACGTTGATCCTCGATGGCGAAGCGATCGCGTTACGCCCGGACGGACGGCCGCAGCCGTTTCAGACGACGATGCGCCGCTTCGGACGCAAGCTCGATGTGGCCACGATGCGCGAGAGCCTGCCGTTGAGCGCGCTGTATTTCGATGTGTTGCGCATCGACGAGCGCGAGCTCATCGATTGCAGCACCGCGCAGCGCTTCGATGCGCTCGCCCGGGTGCTGCCTGGCGATGCGCTGATCCCACGTCTTATCACCGACGATGTCGCTGCAGCTCAGGCGTTCCTGGATCAGGCGCTCGCGCGAGGTCATGAGGGTGTCATGGCAAAATCGCTGGACGCGCCGTACGAAGCGGGCAGCTGTGGCAACAGCTGGCTCAAGATCAAGCAGGCGCACACGCTCGATCTCGTCATCCTCGCAGCCGAGTGGGGACACGGGCGCCGCCGCGGCTGGCTGTCGAACCTGCATCTGGGAGCGCGCGATCCTGCCAGTGGCGCGTTCATCATGCTCGGCAAGACCTTCAAGGGTCTCACCGACGAGATGTTGGAGTGGCAGACACGCAAGCTCCTCGAAATCGAAACTACACGCGATGCTGGCATCGTGTATGTGCGCCCCGAGCTGGTGGTTGAAATCGCGTTGAACGAGATTCAAGAGAGCCCGCAGTATCCCGCCGGCCTGGCGCTGCGTTTCGCACGCGTAAAGGGTTACCGCAGCGACAAGCGGCCCGAGGACAGCGACACCATCGAAACGGTGCGCAAGCTCTTTGCCGGGCACGGTGCGCGCAGTACGGCCACGTGACCAACCTTCAGTCGCGCCGCAACGCGATATCGAACCGGCGCACTAGCAGCCTGTCGGACTTAGCTGCTCGGAACTATCGACAGATGCTGTTGTCATGGTATTATCCTGTTCGACGATATCCGGAGTGTAGCCATGGCCAATTTCCGTCCGATCGATCGCGCCACGCCTTATCTGCTGCCACCCTCAGTGGAGGATTGGCTGCCCAAAGATCATCTGGCGCGCTTCGTGGTCGATATCGTCGATCAGCTCGATCTGTCGGCGCTCAGCGCGCAGTACCGTGGCAGCGGTTCGGCAGCCTATCACCCGGCGCTGATGCTGGGCTTGCTCATCTACGGCTACGCCACCGGTGTTTATTCGAGCCGGCGCATCGAGGCCGCCACGCATGAGTCGATCGCCTTTCGCTATATCGCGGCCAACGCGCAACCCGACCACGACTCGCTGTGCGCCTTCCGCAAGCGCTTTGTCAAAGAGATCGAGGCACTGTTTGTGCAGGTGCTGTGCATTGCCCGGCAGATGAAGTTGCTCAAGCTGGGCACGATCGCCCTTGACGGCACCAAGGTTCACGCCAACGCCTCGCGCCACAGCGCGCTGTCCTACGGGCATGCGCAGAAGATCGAAGCGCAACTGGAAGCCGAAGTCAAGGAACTGCTCGCCCGCGCCGAGGCCGCCGATTGCGAGCCGCTGCCTGAAGGCTTGAGCATCCCGGAGGAGCTCGCGCGGCGCGAACAGCGCCTGGCGGCGATCCGGCAGGCCAAGGCGCAGATCGAGGCGGCTGCCGCCGAGCGCGACGCGCGCGACCAAGCCGACTTTGATGCGAAGATGAAAGCGCGCGAGGACAACACGGCGCGCACCGGAAACAAGCCCGGCGGCAAGCCGCCCGCCGTGCCCAGTGGCGGTGTGCGCCCAAGCGACCAGATCAATCTCACCGATGCGGATTCGCGCATCATGCCAGCCACCGGTAAGGGCTTCGAGCAAAGCTACAACGCGCAGGCTGCGGTCGATAGCGAAAGCATGCTGATTGTAGCCACCAACGTGGCGCAGGTAGCCACCGACAAGCAACAGGTAGAGCCGATGCTCGAAATGCTGGCCGGCTTGCCCGAAGCATTGGGCCGCGTGGAGCAATTGCTGGCCGACAGCGGTTATTTCAGTGCGGCCAACGTCGAGCGTTGCATGCAGGCGAACATCGAGCCGCTGCTTGCTGCCAGGCGCGATGGACATCACCCGCACTGGGAGGATCGGTTCAGCGAGCCGCCGGCGCTGGCCGAGCCTGCCAGCGCCGTGGAGCGCATGAAACACCGGCTCAAGACGCGAGAGGGACGCAAACTCTATGGCTTGCGCAAGCAGACGGTGGAGCCGGTGTTCGGCATCATCAAATCGGCGATGCGTTTCCGCCAGTTTCTGTTGCGTGGGTTGGCCGCGGTGCGAGGGGAGTGGACGCTGGTCACGATGGCATGGAATATCAAACGCATGGCGGTAATGGCAAGATAAACCAGCCGGTAGCGATACGCACAAGCCCCACTCAGGGCGCATCGCGCCCAATTCACCGCTTTCTGTGTCCCGCTCGCTTTCCATGGCCCGCTATGACTCGCAATATCAACTCAAATCCGACAGGCTGCTAGAAAGAGCGGACATAGTCGTAAGGGTTGGGTCGCGTTCCGCCGCGCGCCGCCACGCTTCCAAGATGGTCCGGCGCCTCGCACGCAAGTGCGTCGCTAGGGCGGTTAGCTCTTCAGTTGCCGGCTGCATAGACTTAAGGAAGGTCTCAAGTTCCTGCCGCTGACGAAGCGGTCGAGCGACCCTGAGAGGCCGGGCGGATTGTTGTTCTGCTCCGCCAGGCTAATCGGCGAACTGCCTCTGCGCCCGTTCGCGTTTGTCCTGGGCCTCCACGCTGAGGGTGGCCGTGGGTCGCGCAAGAAGGCGGCCGATGCCGATGGGGGCCCCGCTGTCTTTACAGAAGCCGTAGGTACCGGCGGTGATACGCGCCAAAGCCTCGTCGATCTTCTTGAGCAGCTTACGCTCGCGGTCGCGGGTGCGAAGCTCCAATGTCTGCTCCTCCTCTTGGGTGGCGCGGTCCGAAGGGTCGCTCGCGGCTTCGGTTGCGTGCAGGTGCTCGGTGGTGTCGCGCACGTTTTCCAAGAGTTGGCTGCGCAGGGCGAGGAGTCGCTGCCGGAAGAACTGGTGCTGCGCCTGGCTCATGTACTGCGCCTTGGGTGCGGCGAGGAGTTCGGTCTCGGTGAGCGCTCTCTTGGTCATAGCTTCAGTGTCATCATGGGTTGCACACGAACTTGCCAAGGTAGCAGGTTAGTCCTTCTTCGACGATAAGCGCAGAACTTCCACTCCATCAACAGTAGCACCATCTCGTGTTCCTCGCCAGACTCCCGCGGCTGACTCCCGCGGCTGACCTTCCTTTGTTTCCCGAAAGCGTTTGCACGGCGAATTTAGGCATTGGCGCTGGAACGCGACGCTCGGAATGGTTCGGTCTGAGTGCGAAGGCGTCACGAACAATATGCTGCCGCCGCTAGCGTTCGTCCACCCGCGGTCGCTGCCAGTAGTGGAATCCGCGACCAGGCGCTTCTCTGCCAAGCACCAGCTGCTACCGTACCTATTCATTGATCGTAAGCCGACATCTATACGGCATAGTCCGCCCGGGCTGGCGGGCTCAATATCTCACTTCCCTATACGCGAAAGTGGGTACTCCGCGCAGGAGACTGCCTATTCCTTCGACTTCAGTTTTGACTCGTTCTCCTCTATAAAGGAGCGAATGTCGGCCGTCATGTCTAGAAGGCGAATCCACTGCTCCTTGTAGAGTGTCACGGGGAAGCGGCCCAGCCCGTACACCGACACTCCCCCCTTCTCGCTCACTTTGATGAAGATGGGTTTGGAGCTGCGGTTCTTGAGCGCCTCGTTCTCTGCCTTCAGCCG
>JBGQKF010000043.1:0-16843 GCA_041499435.1 Gammaproteobacteria bacterium | reverse complement strand
TGAGACTGACTGACAGTAGAAGCTGGTTACTTCTTCGAGTCGTCGACGGCACGACCCGGCTGGTCCGTGGGACCCTTGGCCTTCACGGCCTTCTTCTGGCCCTGGTCGTCGATCGCGCGGCCGTACTTCTTCGGCTTGCCAACGCCCACGGTGCCGTCATCGATCTCGCGGCCGTATTTCTTCGGCTGGGCGGTCTTGAGGGTACCGTCATCGATCTCGCGGCCGTACTTTTTCGGCTTGGCGGTCTTGAGGGTGCCGTCATCGATCTCGCGACCGTACTTCTTCGGCTTACCCGCTTGCACGGTGCCGTCATCGATCTCGCGGCCGAACTGCTTCGGCTTGGCGGTCTTTACGGTGCCGTCATCGATGGCGCGTCCGGGCTTCTGAATCTTGGGTTGGGCGGTGTAGGGCTCGTCGGCGGCATAGGAGGCCATCGAGAACCCGATGATGCCGGCGGCTGCCAGCGCAGAAATCAAGAGACGCATACTCAAATCTCCTCTTCGTTATGCTCACTGTCGCCTGCCGTGAGCGGACGTAAACGCTATTTGTTTGAGACTCAAGAAGCGGCGACCTTCTACGCTCCAATCATGGCAGTGGGCAGCCGAAAGGACAATTCCACATTGGCGATAGCGGGTATGACTTTAGTGATAGCACAGGCGGTAATCGAAGGCTATTGTGCGTAAGCCCTGACGCAAACGCGTCGACCGTGCAGGCCGGCAAATGAAAAGGGCGGGAGAACCCGCCCTTCTCGTGAGACTGACTGACAGTAGAAGCTGGTTACTTCTTCGAGTCGTCGACGGCACGACCCGGCTGGTCCGTGGGACCCTTGGCCTTCACGGCCTTCTTCTGGTCGTCGATCTCGCGGCCGTACTTCTTCGGTTTCGCGGTCTTCAGGGTACCGTCATCGATCTCGCGGCCGTACTTCTTCGGCTTGGCGGTCTTGAGGGTGCCATCATCGATCTCGCGGCCGTACTTCTTCGGCTTACCCGCTTGCACGGTGCCGTCATCGATCTCGCGGCCGAACTTCTTCGGCTTGCCGGCGGTCACGGTGCCGTCATCGATCTGGCGGCCAGGCCTGTTCAGGTTCTTGCCGGTTTGCACGGTGCCGTCATCGATGGCACGTCCGGGCTTTTGAATCTTGGGTTGGGCGGTGTAGGGCTCACCCGGATCGGCGGCGAAGCCTACCATCGAGAACCCGATGATGCCGGCGGCTGCCAGCGCAGAAATCAAAAGACGCATACTCAAATCTCCTCTTCGCTTGTGCTCACCGTCGCCTGCCGGTTCTGAGCGGACTTAAGTCGTTTGTTTGAGACTCAAGAAGCGGCGACCTTCTGGAGCGCAATCATCGCAGTCGGCGGCCCAACGCACAATTCCGCATTCGGGGGGCCGCCTATCACTTTGGTGATAGTGAGTTGCCATGCGCGTGCCGGGTGCGCGCGCGATCCAGCTCCTCGCGCACCAGCCGCAGCCGGCGAGCCGACAACCCGGAGCGGCGATCGGAGCTTTCGCAGAGCGCGCCGCGGAAGCCGAGGAAGTTGGGAGCGAGGCCGGTCAGCGCGTCGATGTCGTCGATGCGCAATGAGCCGGCGAGCCCGGTGTGAAGCTCGAAGTCGTGCGCGGTGTCGATGAAGGTCTCAAGCGCACGATCGCTCATGTGCTGGCGCAGTCCGCCGCTGCCCTTGTCGAAGGTGTCGATCATGGCGCCGGCGAAGCCTGCTATATGTAGATGGCGCAGCGTGTCGAGCGGCACGCCGCGGTCGGCGAAGAACACCGCGACCAGTCGATATTGCGTGGCCGCCGGCGCGAGCGCCTTGATGCAGTTCATGAGCTCCGCGCCCGGTAACAGGCCGACCTTCACGTACTCGACACCAGTGGCCCCGGTCCGCATCACCGCCTGCGCGATTGCGCCCGGATCGAGCGGCCAGTCACCTGCCGTCGCACTGGTGATGGCGCGCCCGTGGAGCCGACGCAGGGCGCGGGCGATCAGATGAGAGTCCAGTGCGGCCAGCGCGCCGGCGCGCGCGTCCTTGAAGTCGATGATGCTCGCCCCGACTTCGAGCGCTACCAGAGCTTCGTGCTCGTCCTGCACGCTGGCGAGCAAACGTGTCATGCGTGAATCCCCTCTATTGGCCGGTGCGGAACGCTGTGATGCGCTCCAGCAGCCAGGACCACGCCTCGCGCTCGACGGGCCCGGCGGTCTTCTCGATCGCGATCTCGAGGTACCTGAGCTCGGCATCGATTTTTTCCGCGGGCAGCATATGCAGCCGGCTTACCAGGATCGCGCATTCCAGCACCGCACCCTGCGCCCGGTTGAATCCGCGGAAAGGGCCGTGCGACTGCTCGTACACGACGTCCATGTGCAGGCGCGGCCGCTGCGCATCTTCTTCAGCGTGCGCGAGTCGAAGCTCGCGATGCGCGAGCGCATGCTCCAGCCGGACGCACGGCGTGCGCACGCATGTGAGGGTGGGCCAATTCCGCCTGCCGGTCAAGCATCCTGCGAACACACGCACGTCGTCGGTGAGATTGACGGTTGCGTAGCCGGTAGCGAGCACGTTTTCGAGCGTGGCTGAGGGGCGAAACGGCGCCAGGATCACGCGGCCGTTCTCCTCGCGCACACCCATCGGCGCAATGTGTACCCCGCGCTCCGGACTCGTGCTGGTGACGATGGTCTCGCGGATCATTCGTCGCCATCCTGCATGCGTCGCCGCCGTGCGTGAGCGAGTGTGCTGCCGGGTGCGGTCTGCTTCGACAGGTCCTCGGCTGGGGCAGGCGCTGCCACGCCCCACCGCAATTCCTCGTCCTGCGCATAGCGTTTGCCGAGCCGCCAGGCAATCTGTGCGCGCGCGAGCTCTGCACCCATGTAGAAGGCATGTGGGGCGTCGTCCTCCAGCTTGAGCTGCGGCCACTATGCAAACGGATCGCCGGCCCGATCGTGACCGCCGCGGTTGAAAACCCGGAGACCATCTTCGGCGACGATCCCGCGGAAATTGGGATCGCGCACGGCCTGCGCGAGCTCCGTGATCTCCGCCGGTGTGCTGGTGAACGGATGCCGCTCGTGCAGCGCCAGCATCGCATCCGAGATGCCCTTGGGCAGCGCGCCTTCTGCCCGCGCGGCGAACATGATGCGACGTGCCATGTCTGCTTCGCGCACCACCGTGCGCGCATGCTCGCTCACCTGCACCACCAGCACGGCGCCGATGTCGAGCTCCGAGGCGATGCCGAACAGCAGCGCATTCATGCCCATGGTGTCGGCATGCGTGAGCTCGGTCACGTTGCCGATACCCATCATGATCGGCGCATGCGGATGCGCGCGGCGCAGCGCATGGTAGCGGGCGATCGAATCGGTGAAGCCGAAGTGGATCGGATCGAGCACCGGGTCGGCGTAGTAGGGCCGCTTGCGCTCCTCCAGTGCGCGCATCGCGCGCTCCAGGGAGGCGATATCACCGGGCTCGCGGGGAATGAGGATCGGCGTGGATGCCACCTCGTCGGCGATCCACAATGTATCCTCGTGCAGGCTGAGCAGGTAATCGGCCCCCGCCTTGCCGCCGCGCAGCAGCTCGGCGGGCTCCAGAGAATCGACACTCACCTTCAGCCCGAGTGCGTGCAGACGGGCGACCGCTTCCTCCAGACGGGGAAACGGCGTAGCCGGCAGACAACCGAGGTCGATGACATCGGCGCCGTACCCGGCGAGCTCAGTGGCACGCGCTTCCAGTGCCGGCAGCAACAGCTCGGGCGCATCGACGATCTCGGCGAACACGAGCGTGTCGTAACGCGAAAGATCGGGCGCTGCGGCGGCGCGGCCCATGAAGCGCGGCAGATCCGCGAGCTCATCGGGACCGCGCACCACCGGCACTCCGAGGTGCGTGCTTAGATGATCGAGATCGCCGCGACAACGCCCTGGCACCATGATGCGGTCGGCGCCACGGGCATCGGGCAGACGGCGCTCGATCATGTCGGCCGTCATGAGGGCTGCGACGCTAAGCCCGAGCTGATGCACGGTCCAGTCGAATGGCGTGGGGTCCATCGACTCGAGCACGCGGATGAGACTCTTCTCGGCGAGCTTGCCGGTCAGGAACAGAATACGGCTGCGATCCGGCTCGGCCATCGGCGGAAACTCGTATCCATGCTGAAGAATACACCGCTCGAGAATGCGACGTCCGGCGCGAGCGATCGGCGCCAAGGGCGCTGCCGGCATGCCAAGAAAAACTGGCATCCCGGTTGCCCGGGATGCCAGCAGCTTGTTGCTCTCTTGTAGTTGTTAGCTCGGTAGCGTGAACACCGCGGCATGGGCACGGGTGCGACAGCAATTCTTTCTGCGTTCCAAGCGCCGGCTCAACGAGGCTGGCTCCGCGGCCGCGCTGCCTGGCCCTCACGCCAGGCGGCCGCAAGCCAAGCTTGTGGCGCGGACAGATTCCAACATGCGGCCGCCCTGCAGTCAAGCGCCGTGACTCGGATGTCATGATCGCTCACTTGATATAAAGCCCCACCAAATACCCGGCCGATTCGTCAACAGCCGGTTTTTGTTACGCGTTTCACCGCGCTGCACTGCATGGTGAGCGGCCGGCGCGAGCTAATCTGGCCCGCCGGCGCTTTGCGGAAGTTCGCTCAAACGCGAAAGCCGTCCAGCTGCCCCGAGCGACCCAAGCGCAGCGCGCCGCCATACCCCTCGGCGATATCCCGCGCAATCGAAAGCCCAGGCTCAGATGCGCCGTCTACTTTAAGCGTGCGACATTAAACCAGGCTGAACGGCAAACCAGCGCGCAGGAGCCCGAGGTGAAGGGCGGGTGCGGACACAAGATGTAGTGTCGTCACCGCCAGACCATCAGAACATCTTGTGTTCCGGCCCTTATGCCGTGATACACTGGCCGCGACGCGCGCGTGCGGGCAGGACAGGCATTTCGATGGCCGAGGACAGCGATCTCGAACGAACAGAACCTGCGTCAGAACGACGCTTGCAACAGGCCCGGGAGCGGGGCCAGGTTCCCCGTTCTCCCGAGCTCTCGACGTTCTCGGTGCTGCTGGCCGCCGGCGGCGGGCTGATCGTGCTCGGCGCGGGCTTGGTGAAAAGTCTCGAAAGCGTGCTACGCGGTGCGCTCACGCTGGATCGCAATGCCGCGTTCGAAACCGGGCAGATGAGCGCGCGGCTGTTCGATGCCGCGTCTGCCGCGTTGATGGGTCTGGCGCCTCTGCTGCTGCTCGTCATCCTGGTGGCCTTGTTCACGCCGACGCTGGTGAGCGGCTGGTTGTTCAGCTTCGAGGCGCTGCAGCCCGACTTCAGCCGGTTGAGTCCGGCGCGCGGCTTCGGCCGCATCTTTTCCTGGCACGGCCTGATCGAGCTCGGCAAGGCGGTGCTGAAGACGCTTTTGATCGGCGGTGTGGCGGTGTGGGCGATCTGGTACACGCGCACCGAAATCTTCATGCTCGCCTCGGAGCCGCTCGAGTCCGGGCTCGCACATCTCGCCGCGCTGCTGGGGCGCAGCTTTCTCCTCATCGCCGGCGCCTTCGCCTTGATCGTCGTGATCGACGTTCCATTTCAGATCTGGGATTTCCGGCGCCAGCTGCGCATGACGCGCGAGGAAGTGCGCGAAGAGTTCAAGGAGACCGAGGGCAATCCCCAGATCAAGGCGCGCATCCGCAATCTGCAGCGCGAGGCCGCGCGCCGCCGCATGATGCAGGAAGTCCCCAAGGCCGACGTCATCGTGACCAACCCGACGCACTATGCGGTGGCGCTGCGCTATCGCGAGGACAGCATGCGTGCGCCGCGCGTCATTGCCAAGGGCGTGGAGCTGATCGCCGAGCGCATCATGGAGCTCGGTGCCGATGCCGGCGTGCCGCGCATCGAGGCGCCCGCGCTCGCCCGTGCGCTGTATGCGCATGCGGAGGTCGGGCGCGACATTCCGGCCTCGCTGTTCGGAGCGGTGGCCGAAGTGCTGGCGTGGGTTTACAACCTGCGCCGCGCCCAGGAAAGCGGCGGTGAGTCACCGCGGCCGCCGGCGGAGCTGGCGGTGCCCGTTGCGCTGGATCCAGAGGCGGGGACGGCCTCGGCATGAAACGCAGAGCAGACCAAAAAGCCAAACGCAAAGAGCGCAAAAAAGAAACAAAAGGGCGCAAAAGGAACGCGGGTCTGCTGGCTATGGCGACGGGCGCAGCAGCTTTGCGACGCCTAAGCTCCAGCGGTGGCCATGGCTGAAGCCAACATCCAGCGCGCGGTGCCGCCGCGCCCGGCCATGAGTCAGCTCGCCGGACCGATACTGGTCGTGCTGATCCTGGCGATGATGGTGCTCCCGCTGCCGCCGTTCGTCCTCGACCTGCTGTTCACGTTCAACATTTCCGTGTCGCTGCTGGTGGTGCTGATGGCGGTGTACGTCAACAGGCCGCTCGACTTCTCGCTGTTTCCCACCGTGCTGCTGATGACCACGCTGCTGCGGCTTTCGCTCAATGTCGCCTCCACGCGCGTGGTCCTGCTCTATGGCCATACCGGGGCGGATGCAGCCGGCAAGGTGATCGAGTCGTTCGGCTACTTCCTGATCGGCGGCAACTACGCGGTCGGGATCGTCGTATTCATCGTGCTGGTGATCATCAACTTCGTGGTGATCACCAAAGGCTCCGGGCGTATCGCGGAGGTCGCTGCCCGCTTTACGCTGGATGCAATGCCCGGCAAGCAGATGGCGATCGACGCCGACCTGAACGCCGGGCTGATCGCCGAGCAGGAGGCGCGCCGCCGCCGCGCGGAAGTCGCGAAGGAGGCGGAGTTCTACGGCGCCATGGACGGTGCCAGCAAATTCGTGCGCGGCGACGCGATCGCCGGCATCATCATCATGCTGATCAACATCGTGGGCGGGCTCACCGTCGGCATGCTGCAGCACGACCTCTCGCTGGCGCAGGCGGCACAGAACTACACGCTGCTCACCATCGGCGATGGTCTGGTGGCACAGCTGCCCGCGTTGATCATCTCGACTGCGGCTGGCGTGCTGGTCACTCGCGTGTCCACCGACCAGGACTTGAACCAGCAGCTGGTGGAGCAGCTCGGCGGGCGTCCGCAAGTGCTGTATATCGTCGCCAGCATGCTGGGCATTCTTGGATTGATACCGGGGATGCCGCACATCGCATTCCTGTTCATCGCAGCCGTAGTTGCCGGCACCGCGTACTGGTTGGAGCGTCGTGGTGTCGTGCCCGTGGTCGAAGCGCCGGCGCCCGAGCCCGCGCGTCCCGAGAGTCCGGAGGTCTCATGGTCGGACGTGGTGCCGATCGATGCGCTCGGGCTCGAGGTTGGCTACCGCCTGATCGCCCTGGTCGATCGCACGCAGGACGGCGAGCTGCTGCGCCGCATCCGCGGCCTGCGCAAGAAATTCGCGGCCGAGACCGGGTTTCTCGTGCCGGCGGTGCACATTCGCGACAATCTGGAGCTGCGTCCCAACGCTTACCGCATCACGCTGAAAGGCGTTGAGGTGGGCACCGGCGAAGTGTTTCCGGGAATGTATCTGGCCATCAATCCGGGACGGGTGCTGGGCCCGTTGCCCGGAACGCAGACGCGCGACCCGGCCTTTGGGCTGCCTGCGGTGTGGATCGAGGCGGCACAGCGCGAGAACGCACAGGGGCTGGGCTACACGGTGGTCGATGCCAGCACCGTGGTCGCGACGCATCTGTCGAGCACCATCCAGGCGCACTCGGCGGAGCTGCTCGGGCGCGAGGAAACGCAGGCGCTGCTCGATCATCTCGCCAAGGACGCGCCCAAGCTGGTGGAAGACGTCGTGCCCAAGCTGGTCCCGCTGTCGATTCTGCAGAAGGTGCTGCAGAACCTCCTCTCCGAGGGCGTACACATCCGCGACATGCGCACCCTCCTCGAGGCGCTCGCCGAGCATGCGCCGCGTACGCAGGATCCCGACGAGCTCACTGCGGTCGTGCAGGTCGCGTTGTCGCGCGCGATTCTGCAGTCGGTGTTCGGCGGTGCGCGCGAGCTCGAAGTGTTCACGCTCGAGCCGCAGCTCGAGCAGATGCTCGCGCAGGCGAGTCAGACGCGAGGCGCCGAGGGTCCGGGGCTCGAGCCGGGCCTGGCCGAGCGCCTGTTGCGGCAAGCCGCGCAGGTCGCGCAGCAGCGCGAGCAGGTCGGTCAGCCCGCGGTGCTGCTGGTGCCGCCGTCGCTGCGCAATCTGCTGTCGCGCTTTCTCCGGCGGGCCGCGCCTCAGCTCAAGGTGATGTCTCAGGCAGAGGTCCCGGACAACCGCACGATCCGCGTGGTCGGCGTGCTGGGCGGGACTGCACTCACCGGAGTGCGCGCATGAACCGGCGCAGGCGCGACAGGAGAGGCTCGGCATGATGGTGCGCAAGTTCTACGCAGATACAGCACGTGAAGCGTTGCGGTTGGTGCGTGAGAAGCTCGGACCGAGCGCGCTGATTCTCTCCAACCGCAACACGGTGGCTGGCGTGGAGATCATGGCGGTGCCCGAAGGCGAGATTGCATCAATGACGGTCTCGAAGCGCTCGCCGCCTGCCGTGCCCAAGCCGGTGCCACCAGCCGCGGCGCCCCCCGTGGCGGTGCACACGGTGAGCGCGAAGGCGCAGCCCCAGCCGCAGCCATCCGCAGCGGCCGGGTACGATCTTGTGCAGGAGGTGCGGATCCTGCGCTCGATGATCGAAGGGCAGCTCGCTGCATTTGCCTGGAATGATCTGTCGCGCGGTGGACCCGCGAAGGTCGAAGTGTTGCGGCAAATGCTCGCCGCCGGCTTCACCGCCGGGTTCGCACGCCGCGCGGTCGATCCGATCGCTCCGGGGATCGATGCGGCGCGTGTCCTGCGGCTGGTGAAGATGCGTCTGCAACAGCAGTTGCGCGTCACACCACCGGCAAGCTCACCGGTCGATTCGGGCGGCGTCTACGCGCTGGTGGGCCCCACCGGCGTGGGCAAGACCACGACGGTCGCCAAGATCGCGGCCGAGTGCACGCTCAAGCGCGGCGCGCAGAGCGTCGCGCTGGTCACCACCGACACTTACCGCATCGGCGCGGTGGATCAGTTGCGGATCTATGGCCGTATCCTGAATGCCCCGGTGTTCGCCATCCGCAGCGACCAGGATTTCGCGTCGACTCTGGTAGAGTTGCGTGCGCGGCATCTGGTTTTGATCGATACGGTGGGCATGAGCCAGCGTGACCAGCGCGTTTCCGAGCAGATCGCGATGCTGGCCGGAGGCGGCAGACCGGTCCAGCGCCTGCTGTTGCTCTCGGCGGTGTCGCAGGGCAACGTGCTGGAGGATGTGGTCAAAGCGTACAGTGCGAGAGCGCTATCTGGTTGCATCCTGACCAAAACCGACGAAACACTGACGCTGGGCGGCGCTCTCGATGTGCTCATGTGCCACCAATTGCCGCTGCAGTACGTGACCAACGGGCAGCGGGTGCCCGAGGATCTGCATCGTCCCAACCCGCTGTACTTGATCGAGCGCGCGTTCCGGGCGCCCGGCGATACGCGGCCACCGGCCGAAGCCGACTACCCCCTGCTGTATGCGGCAGGAATCAGTCCGGCGCTCGCCGGCGAGCCCACTTCCTGACCCTTCAAAAGCCGTGGCTCATCTGCTCTTCGATCAGGCCACCGGCCTGCGCAAGCTGCTGAATGAGAGCCATCTGTGTACTATCGCGGTGGCCTCGGCTGTGTCAGGTGCGGGTCGCACCACCGTCACCGCAAATCTCGCGGTTGCATTCGCGCAAAAGGGGCATGATGTGCTCGTGCTGGATGCGGCGAGCGGTCGCCACAGCGCCGCGTGGCTTCTCAACGCCGAGCCCGGTGCGGACCTGCTCGATGGCTGGCAGGGTGCGGCGAGTGTGGAGCGGCTCATCGCCGAGGGGTGTGCGGGCGTGCGGGTGGTATGCGCAGAGGCCGCCTTGCGAGCCATGCCGAGCGCTACCTCACAACACGCAAGCGACCTGGCACAACTTTTTCATACATTGCATCAGAGCGCAGCCGTAGTCCTGATCGATGCGCCGGCCGGGGATCTGAGTCTAGTTGCGGCCGCCCGCGAGACGGTGGTGGTCGCGGGGCCCCGTTTGTCGGCTATTACCGACACCTACCGGCTGGTGAAGCGCCTGCACGGGCGTGGGGCGCGGCGCATCCACGTGCTGGTCAACAGGGTGGTAAACAAAGCCCACGGGGAGATGATTTTTGGTAATCTTTCATTCACATCGAGGCGCTTTCTGAATCTGCCTCTTGAACTCGTCGGTCAGGTGCCCGAGGATGCTCGGTTGCGGCGTGCGGCCCAGATGCGCCAGCCAGTCACGGACGCGTTTGCCGATGCCGTCTCGGCCAGCGCGTTGCGCGAGTGTGCCTACGCACTGATGCGCCAAGCGTCTCCAGGCGACGACGGCTTTGCGGAGTTCGCACATCGACTGTTAGCCTCTGCACGTAGCCCCGGACCTTCAAATTGAATCAGCGGCAAACGACTCACCGGCGCCAGACGCTCGCTGGCACCACTCTCACCGCAGATCAGAGCAAGCTGGTCCACCAGATGGCCCCGTTGGTCAAGCGTATCGCCTATCACTTCATGGCGCGCCTGCCGGCGAGCGTGCAGGTCGAGGATCTGATCCAGGCGGGTTTGATGGGCCTGCTCGATGCTGCCAAGAATTTCGACGACACGCAGGGCGCGCAATTCGAGACCTATGCGATTCAGCGCATCCGCGGCTCGATGCTCGATGAGCTGCGTCAGGCCGACTGGCTGCCGCGCAACGTGCGCAAGAACCTGCGGCGGATCGAGGCGACCATGGCCTCGCTCGAGCAGCGTCTGGGCCGTGCGCCCAAGGAGCAGGAACTCGCCGACGAGCTGGGTGTGGGGCTCGATCAGTATCAGACGATGCTGCTCGAATCGCGTGGCCACCAGCTGCTGCACTATGAAGATTTCCAGGAATCCGAGGACAGCGATTTCTTCGACGTCTATGTGGCCGACAACCAGACCGGTCCGCTCGACGTGCTCGAAGACGACCGCTTCCGCCGCCATCTGGTGCAGGCCATCAGCGCGCTGCCCGAGCGCGAGAAAATCGTGATGGGCCTGTACTACGAGCAGGAGATGAACCTGAAGGAGATCGGGCAGGTCCTCGGTGTCTCCGAATCGCGTGTGTGTCAGCTGCATGGCCAGGCGGTCGCGCGGCTGCGCGGCCGGCTGAAGGATTGGACCAAAAAACAGTGAAGGAGTGAAGAGTGAAGGGTGATCCCCCTCACCCCGGCCCTCTCCCCCGGTGACGGGGGGAGACAAAACGGCGCGCTCGCGCCACTCCTTCACTCTTCACCCTTCACCCTTCACACTCTTCACCCTTCACGCCTCATCAAGTTCCCCCCCTCAAAGCCGTTATTCTCCTCGCACCGCTGGGCTGATTTTCCTCGAGGGTCGGCCTCAGGTGGTGCTGCTTACGCCACCCCTCCCAGCGACATGGACCGTATCAGCCCCATCGGTATCCTGCTCGGACTTGCCGCCCTTCTTGGCGGGCAAGCGCTCGAGGGTGGGCATCTCGCTTCCCTGCTGCAGGTCACCGCGTTTGTCATCGTCATCGGTGGAACGCTGGGCGCGGTGATGCTGCAAAGCTCGCCGGCCGTGTTCATGACCGGGGTCCGGCTGCTGCCGTGGGTGTTCAAACCACCCGAGATCGATTTTCGCGAGATGCTCAATCGCATCATCCAGTGGAGCAATACGGCGCGCCGCGGTGGGTTGCTCGCGCTCGAGTCTGCCATCGATGCGCAATCGGAGGCTTATACGCGCAAGGGCCTGCAGCTGCTGGTCGACGGCGCGGAGCCGGCCGTGCTGCGCGCCGCGCTGGAGCTCGAGATCGACAGCTTCGAGGATAGCCATCGGCAGGCCGCGAAAGTCTGGGAAGCAGCCGGCGGTTACGCGCCGACTGTCGGCATTCTGGGTGCGGTGCTGGGATTGATCCATGTGATGGAGAATCTGTCCGATCCCTCGAAGCTCGGTGCTGGCATTGCGGTAGCGTTCGTCGCGACCATCTACGGCGTGGGCTCGGCCAACCTGCTGTTCCTGCCGATCGCCAGCAAGCTGAAGGCGCTGGTCGCGCGGCAAGCGCGGCTGAAGGAGATGGTGATCGATGGGCTCGTCGCGATCGCCAACGGCGAGAACCCCAGAAATATCGAGATGCGGCTGGAGGGGTATCTGCAGTGAAGAGTGAAGAGCAAACGCTGGAAGACGCCCTCTCCCCCGCAACCGGGGGAGAGGGGTGGGGAGAGGGGGATCACCCTTCACCCTTCACTCTCCACCCTTTACTCTGCCCGCGCGACCCATACAACAGCGATAGCGTATGGCGCGCAAGCTAAACAAGCATAGCGAACAACACGAAAACCACGAGCGCTGGCTGGTGTCGTATGCCGATTTCATTACGCTGCTGTTCGCCTTCTTCGTGGTGATGTATGCGATATCCCAGGTGAACGAAGGCAAGTACCGGGTGCTGTCGGACTCGCTGCTGCAGGCGTTCAAGCCCGACGTGACGTCCAGCACCATGCTCCTGCCGCAGAACGTCCCCCCTTACGGACGGGTGAACCCCGCCGAGGAGGCGAAGCGGCGCGCCCGCGAGCAGCGCATGCGCGCAATCGCGCAACAGGTGATGCGGGCGCTGGCGCCCCTGGTGCAGAACGGGCAGGTGCGAGTGAGCGAGAGCTCGCGCGGCATCGCCGTAGAGATCAATGCGAGCATGCTGTTCAAGTCGGCGCAGGCGACGTTGGAGCCGGAGTCCAAGCGCGCGTTGGTCGCGGTGGCACAGGTCCTCGCAGCGAACGATAACCCGGTCGAGGTGGAAGGGCATACCGATCGCGAGCCGATCAGCACGCCGCAATTTCCTTCCAATTGGGAGCTCTCCGGTGCGCGAGCGAGCAGCGTGGTCCGGCTCTTTATCGACAGCGGCGTAGCCTCGCAGAGGCTGGTCGCTTCCGGCTACGCCGATACCCGGCCGGTGGACAGCAACGATACCGCGGACGGTCGCGCGCGCAATCGGCGGGTAACGGTACTGATCCGGCCCGAAGCACCAGAGTCCAATGCATCGGAGACGCCCCCTGCGGGGGGCGCGTCTTCAGCTGAGGTGCGCGTTCCGGAGAGCGAGCCGCTTAAGCCGTAGGGACTTGCCGGTGAGAAGGTGAAGAGGTGAAGAGGTCAAGAGGTGAAAAGGTTAAGAAGTGAACCGGTGAGAGCGGCGGGATGATCCGATGCGCTTTCCCGTTCACCTGTTCACCTGTCCCCCCAGGTGCGACGGGTGGCACAGCACGCTCGATGAGGTGAGGCCGCGAGGCTGACGCGCTTCAGGCGCGGCCGAGCTCGCGCTGCCCGGCGACGATCGCAGCGTGACCGTCGGGACCGTAGACGTTCTGCGCGCGCGCGGACAATTGCAGCACTGACAGCGCTGCCTGATTGTGCGCGAGCCGCGAGGTAATCAGTTTGCCGTTGATGTCGTTGAGCGAGCGGGCGTGGGCTGCAAGGCGGGTGAGCTCCTGCCAGAGCTGTGTGAGCTCCGCGCGCTCAACGCCCGCATGCAGGGTGACCCACGTGTTGATCCCCGCCTGGCCGGTGTCCAGCCCGAGCGAGCGAAGATGATCGACGCGGCGTTGGGCGAGCTCTGTTAGACGATCGACCTGCTCGGATTTGAGTCGGGTGAGCTCGAACAGGCCTTCGACATCGCTCCTCACCAGGCAGGCCTGCTCGCTTTCGAGGAGATTGCACAGGGAATGGAAGGCTTGATGCTCCGTGCGCAGGCTCGCCACGAAGGCAGCGTGATCGGTCACTTGAAGCTTACGGCTTATGGGTGAGAAGGTGCTCGCGCACCGCGGCCAGCAGCTTGTCGGCCACCACACCGGAGTCCACGCGGAAGCGGCCTTCGCTGATCGCCTGCTTCACCTCTTCCACGCGTTTTGCGTCCACGACACTGACATTGTTCAGCGCTTCTTCGACCCGCTTCAGCAAGCTCGATCCTTCGCTCAGCTCGACTTTGTCGTCCCGCGAGGACGCGACCGGGCCTTGCGGCGTCGGTTGCTTCCCGCTGGCCACTTCCTGTGCGCTGGCGGGCGCCACAGGTTTGATCGAACCACCACCACTAATCTTCACAATCACCTCGACTGGTGAGTATACGTATCCTGAGCGTAATGTCCCCGCTAGGCAGACGAGCCCTCGGCCCCTGTAACGGCACCACGGGGGTAAAACTTTAGTGCATAGACACTTACATCACAAAACCGCATCAAGCCGAGCGATCAAGCCCGCTTCGTCTGCAGGACAGCCGGCTACAAACACGCGATCCCGCAGTCATTGCACTTGGACCACGCCCGGCCCACTCACGGTTCCTTTTATCAGTTTGCCCGATGCGGTACGAACTTGCACGGGTTCTCCTACACCGGCGTTGCCGAGCGCGCGTCCCTCCGAGCTCACGTGGAAACCCTGGCCTGCGAACACCACGCGCACCTGCTGACCTTGCGTCACCACAGTAGCGGCGCGCAGCAGGTCTGCCCGCAGCGGCGTGCCGCCGCTGACCGCCGACTTGGTCACCCTGCCGATCACCTGCTGCAGGTCGATGAACACGCCCCGCTGGAGCAGCGTGAGATCCATGCGTTGCATGGCCACATCGTCCATGGTGACCGCCTGGCCGCGGGGCAGTGCGCGTGCAGTCAGCACCACATCGGCGTAGACGTGCACCTGCACCGGGACGTACAGCGACCACTTGTCTGGCGCCTCGCAGCGCACGCCGACAGTGGTGTTGCCCCATAGCTTTGCACCGGGCGGCAGGAACGCCTCGAGGTGGTCGCAGTGAGTGAACTTGAGCTGCGGATCGACCAGACTGGATTTGATCTCCACGTGCCCCGGCAGGTTTTCGGTCTGTGCGCGCACGAACGTATCTACCACTGTGCGGATGTTGCGCGACTCTTCCATGCCGGCCGTGGCGGCTCCCGCCATCAGCAGTGCGGGTGCGATGATCCATTGTGGCGAAAGACGATGCACGGAATACCTTATAGTGTGAGCTCGCTCAGTCATTCTAAACAACCGGCCGACGCGATGTGCGGCCAGCGCTAAAGGATTGCAACGCACGGACGTTATGGCTACACCCTCCCGGGACCGATCGACGCGTGCCCCTCCGGGGCAAGCTTGAGATGGCGAGCAACCAGAATCCGACCGACCTAGCCCGTGAAACGCTGAAACTGCTGGCCGTGCGCCGCATCGCGCCTACGCCGGCCAACTATCAGCGCATCTATCACGAGATCTCCGGGACGGCAACGGAAGCCGCGCAGGCCGGGAGCGAGCGTGTGGTGCAGACGCTGCGCGAAATTGCAGCGGCATATCCCGGTGTCCCCGCCTTGACGAACCTTGCACGCGCTGCCATCGAAGGCGAAGCCGCGCAATTCAGCTCCATTCTCGCCAGCCTGGCTGGCGCGGGCCCCAATGGCGCTGGCCGCGACTGGGCGCCGGTGATCCGGGAGCTGCTACGTCAGATCGAACAACGCCAGAGTGCGACCAGCCTTTCGCGTAAGAAGGAGGGGCTCGAGCGGCTGCTGATCAACTTCGGCTCCGATCCGCTGTTCTACGGGAAGCTGCAGGCGCTGCTCACCAACTGGGCCGAGCAGCCGGAGCCGAGCGGATCGATCGAGCTCGCGCCGCCCATCCCTGTCGCGTCAACCGCCTCGGTAGCCCCCGACTCGGCGCAACCGCCGATAGTCTCCTCGCTGGGTGAGGTGATTCGGCAGATCAGAGAGCTGCTGGCGCAAACCCTGGAGATCGGGCTCGCTCACCGCCTGGAATACGCCCCTGAGCTGGCTGCCGAGGCGCGTAACCTCGCGCAGCAGGCGCGCGAAGCACGCGGCGCGGAGGCCTGGCCGCGCCTCGCCGGGCAGCTCAAGCAGTTCTGGTATGCGATGGAGTTGCGTGCGGCAGATCAGAACGATCTGCTCGATTCCTTGCGCCGCTTGCTCGGCCTGCTGGTGAACAACATTGGCGAGCTCGTCGAAGACGATCAGTGGGTGAGCGGGCAGCTCGCGTTGGTGACCGAGGTGATCAATCACCCGCTCACCCTGGAGCGCATCCATCAGGCCGAGCGCAGCTTCAAGGAAGTGATCTACAAGCAGAGCATGTTGAAGCATGGCTTGCGCGAAGCGAAGTCCACCTTCAAGCGGCTGATCGGGGTGTTCGTGGAGCGCCTTTCGGAGATGTCCACCAGTGCCACCGGGTACCACGAGCGCATCGAACGCTATGCGGGGCGGCTGGAGCGTGCAGATGAGCTGTCCGATCTGCAGAACATCGTGGCCGATCTGGTGAGCGATACGCGCAGTCTGCAGGTAGATATGATGCGGCATCGCGACGAGATGATGGAAGCGCGCAGGCAGGCCGAGCAGGCCGAGCAGCGGGTGCGTGTGCTCGAAGCCGAGCTGGAACACGTGAGTGAGCAGGTGCGCGAAGACCAGCTGACCGGCACGCTCAACCGTCGCGGGCTGGACGATGCCATGCAGCGCGAGATCGCGCGCGCCCAACGCAAGCGCTCGCCGCTGTGCGTGGCGATCCTCGATCTGGACAACTTCAAGAAGCTCAACGATACCTATGGCCACCAGGCCGGCGACGATGCGCTGGTGCATCTGTCCAATGTCGTGAAGAAGACGCTGCGGCCGACCGATACAGTGGCGCGCTTCGGTGGTGAGGAATTCGTCATCGTCTTCTCCGAGACCGACCTGAAACAGGCGGTGGAGGCGACGCGCCGGCTGCAGCGCGAGCTGACCAAGCGTTTTTTCCTGCATGACAACGAGCGCCTGCTGATTACCTTCAGCGCCGGGGTCGCGGCGCTTCAGCCCAACGAAACGCAGGACGCGGTGCTCGCGCGGGCCGACAAGGCGATGTACCAGGC
>JBGQKF010000042.1:0-16901 GCA_041499435.1 Gammaproteobacteria bacterium | reverse complement strand
GGATTCCAGAGGGCGCGCTCGAAGCGTGCCGTCAGTTGCGTGAGGTTCCAGCTCAAATCGCGGCTCCTGCTCGAGCCAGAGCGTGGCTCGGCTGCGTTTACAGCGGACTGCGGTTGGAACGCAGCGGCTCAGCGTGCGTTCAGTGATGTTTGCGGCGCCGGCCGGCGCGCGTGCCACGGCCGCGCGATTTCGAAGGCGCGAGAAGCCTGCAGCACCAGCCTGTCGCGCAAACGTCCGCCGACAATCTGCAACCCTACCGGCAGTCCCGCAGGCGTGAAGCCGCAGGGACAGGTGGCCGCCGGCTGCCCGGTGAGATTGAACGGGTAGCTGAAGCCGGCCCAGCGCAACCAATCCCACGGATGCTGCTCCCAGTGCTCGGGCATCAGCCGCTCAGCGGGAAACGCCGCCACCGAAAGCGCTGGCGTAAGCAGCAGATCGTAGCGTTGAAAAAACGCGTGCACCCGGTCGTAGAAGCTGAGGCGCTCGCCTTGCGCCCGGCAATAGTCCGCGGCCGAGTACTGCAGTCCGTGCCGCGTGATCGCGACCAGGCCCGGGTCGATCTCGGTTGCTCGCTGCTCGATGACATTTCCCAGCATTCCGGCAAATGCGCAGGCGAACAGGCAATGCTCCATCTCGATCGGATCGCCCCAGCCTGGATTGACTTCCTCCACGCTGCACCCCAGATCCTGGAAAGCGGATACGGCGCGACGGACCACGTCGGCGACTTCGCGATCTACCTGCAGATAACCCAGATCCGGGCTGTAGGCCACCCTGAGACCGGCGATGCCGGCATCGAGTTGCGCGAGGTAATCCTGCTCGGGCTCCTCCAGGCTCCACATGTCGCGATCTTCGCATCCCGCGAGGGCGCTCAACATCAAAGCCGCATCGCCAACGGTCCAGGTGATGGGCCCGACGTGCGAGATGAGCCCGTTGTTCGGCTGCGGATGGTAAGGCACCCGGCCAAACGATGGCTTGAGCCCATAAGCGCCGCAGAATGCCGCCGGCATACGGATCGAGCCTGCGCCATCGGAGCCCTGGTGGATCGGTCCTAAACCCACGGCTGCGCACACCGCTGCACCGGCACTGGAACCGCCGGCGTTCATGCCGAGCTGCCAGGGATTGTGGGTGATGCCGGTAACGGGGCTGTGGCTGGTCCCCTTCCAGCCGAGCTCGGGTACGGCGGTTTTGCCGATCGAGATTGCCCCCGCAGTGCGCAGCCTCGTCACGTGCAGATGGTCGAAATCGGGCACTCGCTCCCGATACAAATTGGATCCGCCCATCGTGCGCACCCCTTTGGTGAACGCGAGGTCCTTGATGGTGGTGGGCACCCCGTGCAGGATCCCGAGCGGCTGCGCTTTCATGACCGCGTCTTCGGCGGCGCGTGCGCCCTGTATTGCTGCCTCGTAGGTCGGCGTGCAGATCGCGTTCAATGTGGGGTTGAGCGCCTGCGCGCGATCTATGGTCGCGCGCATCAGTTCCACCGGCGAGATGATTCTGGTACGGATCAGGCGCGCGAGCTCGACAGCCGGCTGTTGGACGAGATCAGTGCCGGTCATGGGAAACCTCGCTCGCGCAGCGTCGCTGTGTTGATCGGCCAGTTGTGCATTGGCGTATCCTCCTCCTCCGTTGTACTCGTTCGCATGAACGTCGCAGCCCGCCCCAGTCCTCAGTGGCTAGAAGGCACGTCATTGCGTTGGAACTTGCGCGCGCAATTGCCAGTCTATGCACTGAGTCTGTGTAGCAAGCTCGTCGCTCTCCGGCGCCAGTCCGGGGCGTTTTTTGCAGCTTACAGGGGTTCGCGTAAGCTTGCGACTCCAGCTTGCGACACCTGTGCCGACCGGCGCTCCCGACTCGAGACAATCGAAATCCGGCGCGTGGGCGAACGGCGCTCCAAGGCCGCCAGGCTACCGCTCTTCTTAATCGAGCACATCGCAAATCGCCGCGGCTTCCATGCCGCTAGGACGAGGATAAAGTTGGCCCGCTGATTGCCGTGACTCCTCGAGGCGACATGGCGAACCCACGCTTCCGCAGAAAAGGATGGTTCACATGCAGACAAATCTAAGGACGCAAGCCAGCACCCCCCCTGGCGCGCGTGGCTTGATCCTGTTCTGGCTGTTAAGCTTTCCCATCGTGCTCGCGGCGATGGTGTACGCACTCGGATTGATTTGATTTGCCACAACCCTTGCGCCGGAACGCTGTCTCAAGCGCAGGATGAAGAGGTGCAGCATGCCGGCATTTCATGCCTATTGCCCGGCCGCAGCCGGGTGAGACGTCCGGGCTAAAGACTGCTTTGAGCGACCGATGAGGTCGCGCCGTCATAGACTTAAGCGGCTGGCCGATGCGGCCGGCCGAAGCAGCTGAAGTTCGGGTCGCGGCGAGCGCGGCCACGTTATCGACCGCGCGATGCGACGTCAATCACTGGCCATACACTACGCAATTTTGAGCGCATTCCTGCCCTCAGGCGGGTGCGCACGCAACCACGCCGCGCACGCGCGAGAGGCCGCGGCACACTCGGGAAAAATGTGATGGACATCGCTGAAGTTCGGCGCATGCTGAGCGTCACGTTCCCTTGGCCGCGCAAGTCCGCAGATTCCGACGAGCCGATTCGAGCCGAACTGTTCAGCGCCGACCGGCTGGAGCAGTACGCCGAAAGCCTGATAGCATCCCTGCCGGTGACCGACGAGCCCGGTCCCTCTTATGACCTGGCGGCACGCTCGGCGCGTAACGGGCGCGAGCTCCTCGACTGCTATGGCGCGATCGCACAGGCCGCGCGCGAGCGCCGCGCGATTACACCCGCAGCCGAGTGGGTGCTGGACAATTTCCACGTCATCGACGAGCAGCTCAAAACCATCCGGCGCGACTATACGTCGCGCTTCTCCAGCGTGCTGCCCGCTCTGGCCGACGGACCGCTGCGCGGGTATCCACGCGTCTATGCGCTCATGTGGGCGTTCGTCGCGCACACCGACAGCCGTCTCGATGTATCGGTACTGAGGCGCTTCGTGCAGGCGGCGCAGCGCTCGCGTGTGCTGACCATCCGGGAGCTGTGGGTCCTGCCGCTCGCGCTGCGCTGTGTGCTGGTCGAGAATCTCACGCGGCTCGCGCAGCGCATCGTCGAGTCGCAGCTCGGCCGGCGCCAGGCCGACGAGCTGGCCGACGAGCTCCAGTCCAATCCTGCACCCGACCTCGAGCTGGAAACGGCATTGCGCCAGGCGACCGAGCGCCCGCGCGCGCGTGCATTCGCCGTGCAGCTCGTGCAGCGTCTGCGCTATCGCGATCCCAATCTGCCCCCGGCCCTCGAAGGGCTCGCCGAGCGTCTGGCGACGCAAGGTCTCACCTGGGATCGTCTGATTCAAATCGAGCACGCCAGCCAGGCTGCGGCCAACGTCACGGTGCGCAACATCGTCACCAGCATGCGCGCCATCTCGGCGTCCGACTGGCAGGCCTTCTTCGAGGAGGTGAGCCTGGTCGACGCTTGTCTGCGCGAGTCGCCGGCGTTCTCGGAAATGGACTATCTCACGCGCGATCGCTACCGCCACGCGATCGAGGATCTGGCCGCCGGCTCCGAGCACACCGAGCTGGAAATCGCGGGACTCATGCTCGATAAGTCGCTGAACCCGACGGTTGCGCAGAGCGGCGGCGATGGTGCCGAACGCCTGCGCGACCCCGGCTACTACCTGATTTCCAGCGGCCGGACGCGTTTCGAAGAGGAGATCGGATATCGCCCGAGCGCGCGCAATGTGCTGCTGCGCTGGTACGTGGCGCACGCGAGCGTGGCGTACCTCGGCAGCGTGGCCGCACTGACGGCACTGTTGCTCGGTGTGCTGTTGTGGGCAAGTGCCGCTGCCGGCGTGTCGGCGCTGGGCGTGCTGGTGCTCGGATTGACTGCGCTGATCCCTGCCTCGGAAGTGGCACTCACGCTGGTAAACCGCTGGGTGACGGGCATGCTCGGGCCGCGCCATCTGCCGCGTCTGGACCTGGCGAGCGGAGTGCCCTCGACGCTGCGTACCTTCGTAGCGGTTCCGACTCTGCTCGTGAGCGAGCCGGGGGTACGCCAGATCGTGCAACAGATGGAAGTGCACTATCTCGCCAATCCGGCCGGCGATGTGCGCTTCGCGCTGCTGTCCGACTGGGCTGATGCCGATGCGGAGCAACTCCCCGGCGATGAGCGCCTGCTCGCCATCGCCGCCGAGGGGATCGCTACCCTCAATCGCCGCTACGGACCGATGCCCGATGGCGGCACGCGTTTCTTCGTCTACCACCGCCGCCGGCAGTGGAGCGAGACGCAGCGCAAATGGATGGGATGGGAGCGCAAACGCGGCAAGCTCGCAGAATTCAATCGTCTGCTGCGCGGTGCGCCGGATACTTCATTCATTGCGATCGGCGACGAGTCGCTCGCAGTGCCCGATGGCGTGCGCTATGTGATCACGCTCGATGCCGACACACGCCTGCCGCTCGGCGCGGTGCGCCAGTTGGTGGGCACCGCCGCCCATCCGCTCAACATACCGCGCTTCGACCCGCAGACCGGCCGCGTCGTGGAAGGCTACGGCATCCTGCAGCCGCGCGTCACGCCGCGGCTGCCGTCGGCTCACGAGAGCTCTATCTTTCAGCGCCTGTTCTCTGCGCCTTCGGGTGTGGATCTGTACGCTGCCGCCATTTCCGACGTGTATCAGGACTTGTTCGGCGAAGGCAGCTACACCGGCAAGGGCCTGTACGAGGTCGATTCATTCGAAGCTGCGCTGGCGGAGCGCATTCCGGAAGAAGCGGTGCTGAGCCACGATCTGCTCGAAGGCGTGTTTGCGCGCTGCGCCTTGGTGAGCGATATCGAGCTGTTCGAGGACTTCCCCTCGCACTCGGAAGTGTCGGCGGCGCGCGCGCACCGCTGGGCGCGCGGCGACTGGCAACTGCTGCCGTGGATGTTCGGCCGTGCATCGGCCGGCAGCACGGCGATCGGCAGATGGAAGCTCATCGACAATCTGCGCCGCTCGCTGTTTCCGCCGACCGTTCTGCTCACGTTGATCGCGAGCTGGTCGATAGCGCAGGCGCCGGTGGTGCTGTGGCTGATCGCCATGCTGATCGCCATCTCTTTCCCGATGCTGCTCGCGCTGGCCAGCAATATCGTACCCCCGCGTACCGGAGTGTCCAGGCAGCATCATGCGCGCATGCTGATGGACGATGCGATCCGCACGCTCGGGTATGCGATCGTCGGGCTCACTTTGCTCGCGCAGCAGGCGTGGCTGATGTTCGATGCGATCGTGCGCACACTGGTGCGCCTCACCGTTACGCATCGCAATCTGCTGGAATGGACCACGGCCGCGCAGGTGCAAAGTCGCGCTGGTCTGTCGCTCGGGCATTTCCTGTGGCCGCTGCGCAGTGCCGCGCTGGTGGCGATCTTCGCCACCGCCTGCGTGCTTTATTTCAACCGCGAGCATTTCTGGTTCGCGCTGCCCTTCATCCTGTTGTGGTGGGCCTCGCCGCTGGTGGCGCGCGCCATCAGCCTGCCCCCGGAAGCCGCCTCGGTACCCCCGCTCTCGGCAACGGAGCTCACCCGACTGCGTCTGATTGCCAGACGCACGTGGCGCTTCTTTACGACCTTCGTCACCGCGCAGGACCACTGGCTGCCACCGGACAATTTCCAGGAAGACCCCAAACCGTTGGTCGCCCACCGCACTTCGCCGACCAACTTCGGGCTCGGCCTCCTGGCGATCGTCTCGGCGCGCGACTTCGGGTGGATCGGCCTGCAGGACATGGCCGAACGGCTGGAGCGCTCGCTCGAGACGCTGCTCGCGCTGCCGCGTTATCGCGGACACTTCTTCAACTGGTATGAGACCACCGAGCCGCGCGCGCTCGATCCGAAGTACATCTCCAGCGTGGACAGCGGCAACCTCGCCGGCCATCTGCTGGCGCTGGAGCAGGCCTGCATGGAGCTCACTCGTGCGCCGCTATTCTCAGCGCGCGATCTCATCGGTGTGCGCGACGGCGTGCTGCTCATGCGCGAAGCGCTCGACGCGGCCGGCGACGAGCGCCGCACGCTGACCGTGGATCGCGGACAGGTGCACGCTGCGCTCGACGAGCTCGATTCGCTCCTGGACGTGCAACCAGGGAGCGTGCGCGAGTGGGCGATGCTGTGGGACAAGCTCGAGGCTGCGAGCCGTACCCTGCTCGATATTGGCCAGACTTTCGCCGGCGAGCGCGCGGAACCCGCCGAAAGTGAAGTGCTGGCCTGGGTCGAAGCCATCCATGCCGACGTTGGCTCCCACGCACGCGACGTGCAACTGCTCGCGCTCCATGCGCTGAGCATGCCGGACGCCGAGGTGCCGGCTGCGCGCGCCGCCGTGCCGGTGCCCTCGCTGCGAGATCTCGCTGCACGCTACGCGCAAGAATCGGCTCAAGGCCCGGATGTCGAAGCCGCGGCTCGCGCATGCTCGGCGCTCCTCGACCGGCTGTCGCGCATCGCATCCACGTCGCGCCAATTGTTCAACGAGATGGACTTCCGCTTTCTGTTCGATGAGCGCCGCAAGCTGTTCTCGATCGGCTATCGCGTTGCCGACGGCGCGCTCGACGAGAGCTTCTACGATCTGCTCGCATCGGAGGCGCGCCTCACCAGCTTCATCGCTATCGCCAAGGGTGAGGTTCCGGTGTCGCACTGGTTCAAGCTCGGGCGGCCACTGCTGCCGGTCGGCGACGGCGCGATGCTGCTGTCGTGGTCGGGATCGATGTTCGAATACCTGATGCCGTCGCTGGTCATGTACACGGTGAGCAACAGCCTGCTCGACGGCACCTGCAAGCTCGCGGTGAAGCGCCAGATCGAGTACGGCAGCGAGCGCGGGGTGCCGTGGGGCGTGTCCGAGTCGGCGTTTTCGGTGCGTGACCGCGGGCTGGTCTATCAGTACGCCGCGTTCGGGGTGCCGGGCCTGGGCTTCAAGCGCGGGTTGAGTCAGGACCTGGTGATCGCGCCATACGCCACCGCGCTCGCCGCGATGTACGATAAGCGCGCGGCGGCGGAGAACTTCGATCGCCTGCAGGCCGCCGGCGGACGCGGGATCTATGGATTCTACGAAGCGCTCGATTTCACCACCGCGCGTCTGCCCGAGAACAAGAAGGTGGCGGTGGTGCGCGCACACTTTGCGCATCATCAGGGCATGGCGCTGGTGGCGCTCACCAACGCGCTGGTTGACGACGTCATGCGCCAGCGGTTTCATCGCCATCCGATGATCCAGGCGGCCGATCTGCTGCTGCAGGAACGCACCCCGCGCGAGATCGTGCCTTCGCAGATTCCGACGCAGGAGAGCCAGCCGCTGCGCGTGGTCGAGCTGGTCGCGCCGGCCTCACGCCGTTTCCACTCCGCACATCTGCCGCGCCCGTGCGCTCACCTGCTGTCCAACGGCCGCTACACGGTCATGGTCACGGCCGCAGGCTCCGGGTACAGCATCTGTGACGATCTCGCGGTCACGCGCTGGCGCGAAGATCCCACTTGCGATAACTGGGGCAGTTACATCTTCCTGCGCGACGCGGTGAGTGGCGAGGTCTGGTCGGCGGGCTATCAGCCCACCGAGGTCGAGCCCGATCACTACGATGTGAATTTCTCCGAGGAGCGGGCACGCATTCACCGCTCCGACGGCTCGATCGCCACCACGCTCGAGATCTTCGTCTCGCCCGAGGATGACGCCGAAGTGCGGCGCCTGTCGATCAGCAACAGTGGGCTGCGCGCTCGCGAGATCGAAGTCACCTCGTACTGCGAGGTGGTGCTGGCGCCGCAGGGGCAGGACGTTGCGCATCCGGTGTTCTCCAATCTGTTCGTGCAAACCGAATATGTGGCCGATGTACGCGCCCTGCTCGCGGTGCGCCGCCCGCGCAAGGCGACCGAGCCGATGGTCTGGGCGGCGCACGTGCTGGCGCTGCCCGCCGGCCCGCAGTCGCACGTAGAGTACGAGACCGATCGCGCGCGCTTCCTCGGGCGCAATCAGTTCGTGCGCGAGCCGGTGTCGGTGATGGATGGCCGTCCGCTGTCGAACACCGTGGGCGCGGTGCTCGATCCCATCTTCAGCCTGCGCACGCGGGTACGCGTGGAGCCCGGTGCGACCATTCATCTGTGCCTTTCCACTGTAATCGCCGGCTCGCGCGAGCAGATCGTGGGGCTGGCCGACAAGTACCACGATCCAATAACTTTCCAGCGCATCTCCACCATGGCGTGGACGCATGCGCAGGTGCAGCTCTACCACCTCGGCGTCACCGCCGACGAGGCCAACCTGTTCCAGTACCTCGCCGATGGCTTGATCTATTCGGATGCGACGATGCGTCCGACCAGCGACGTGCTCCGGCGTGGCAAAGGCAGCGCGCGTGACCTGTGGCGCTATGGCATCTCCGGCGACCGACCGATCCTGCTGTTGCGCATCGACGATGTGGACGAGCGCGAGATCGTGCGCCAGCTCCTGCGCGCACACGACTACTTCCGCAGCAAGCGCTTCGCCGTGGATCTCGTTTTCCTGAACGAGAAGGCGATGTCCTATGCGCAGGATCTGCAGATGTTTCTCGAAGGCATGGTGCGCACCTGCCAGCCGGCGCCGGACCCGCTGCATGGCGGGGTCTATGTGCTCAGCACCGAGATGATGTCGCCCGCAGAGATCGATATGCTGCAGACCGCCGCGCGCGTTATTCTGGTGAGCAAGCATGGGAGCGTGTCGGATCACGTGGTGCGGCTGCGCCGGCGCAAGGCACGCCCACCGCATCGCGACTGGCGCCTCACTTTGCCGCGTGTGCCTGAGCCGGCGCAGCTGCCCGCGCCGGCACTCAAGTTCTTCAACGGGCTGGGCGGCTTTTCGGATGACGGACGCGAGTATGTGACGGTGCTGAGCGCGCGCCAGCACACGCCGCTGCCCTGGGTCAATGTCATCGCGAATGAGCAGATCGGCTTCGTCGTTTCCGAATCCGGCGCCGGCTATGCGTGGTGCCTGAACAGCCGGGAGAACCAGCTCACACCGTGGTCGAACGACCCGGTGAACGACGCGCCGGGCGAAGTCATCTACTTGCGCGATGACGATACCGGCGAGGTGTGGACGCCTACGCCAGCGCCTCTGCGCGTGGAGCATGGCAGTTACATCGCGCGGCATGGTCAGGGCTACAGTCGTTTCGAGCATCTGTCGCACCGGATCTACAGCGAGCTCACGCTGCTGGTAGCACCCCACGATCCGGTGAAGCTCGGCATTCTCGCTTTGGAGAATCGCTCGACCTCGGAGCGCGTGCTCACGGTGACTTACTATGTCGAGTGGGCGCTGGGACCGTGGCGCGCGCAAGGTGCGCCGTACATCGTCACCGAGCTCGATGCGCAAAGCGGGGCGCTGCTCGCCTATAACCCGTGGAACGCTGATTTTGGAGAGCGCGTAGCGTTCGTTGACCTGGCCGGCAAGCAGGTCGACTGGACCGGCGATCGCTGTCAGTTCCTCGGCCGCAACGGCAGCCTGCAATGGCCGGCGGGGCTGGAGCTGGGCAGCGCACTCGGCAAACAGGTGGGTGCCGGGCTCGACCCGTGCGGCGTGCTGCGTACCTCGGTGCGGCTGGCTCCTGGCCAGAGAATAGAGCTTACGTTCGCTCTTGGGCAGGGCGCCGATCATGCCGAGGCACGCACCCTCATTCAGCGTTTCCGCGATGTCGATCCGCACACAGTGCTGGTTCAGGCCAAGTCGCAGTGGGAGACGACGCTGGGCGCCGTGCAGGTGCGCACGCCGGACGCGGCGATGAATTTTCTGCTCAATCGATGGCTCTTGTATCAGGCGCTAGCGTGTCGCATGTGGGCGCGCGCCGGCTTCTACCAGGCGGGTGGCGCGTATGGCTTCCGGGATCAATTGCAGGACAGCATGGCGCTCGCCATCGCACAGCCGCAGCTCACGCGCGAGCAACTGCTGCGCGCGGCTGCGCATCAGTTCGTCGAAGGCGACGTGCAACACTGGTGGCATCCGCCGGCGGGACGCGGCGTGCGTACGCACTGCTCGGACGACAAGCTGTGGCTGCCCTTCGTGGCGGCCCACTATGTGAGCGTGACCGGCGATGAACCGATCCTTGATGAGATCGTGCCGTTTCTCGAAGGCGAGCAGGTGCCGCCGGAGCACGAAGATGCCTACTTCGAGCCGGTCGTGTCCAAGCAGACCGGGACGCTGTTCGAACACTGCGCGCGCGCTGTCGACTGCAGCCTGGCCACCGGACCGCATGGACTGCCGCTGATCGGCACCGGTGATTGGAACGACGGGATGAATCGCGTTGGGCGCGAAGGTCGCGGCGAGAGCATCTGGCTCGGATGGTTTCTGTATGCCACGATCGTGCGCTTTGCGCCGATCGCCGCCGCGCGGGGTGAGCATGAGCGCGCCGCGCGCTGGACCGATTACGCGCGCACCCTGCAGCAGGCGCTGGAGCGTGAGGCTTGGGACGGCGCGTGGTATCGGCGCGCGTACTTCGACGACGGAACTCCGCTGGGCTCGGCCTCGTCCGCTGAATGCCGGATCGATTCACTGGCGCAGAGCTGGAGCGTTATCTCCGGAGCCGGTGACCCGCAGCGCGCGCGCCGTGCGATGCAGGCGGTGGAGGAATATCTGGTACGTCCCGGCGACGATCTGATCCTGCTCTTTACGCCGCCGTTCGACAAGACGCCGCTCGACCCCGGATATATCAAGGGCTATCTGCCCGGAGTACGCGAGAACGGCGGTCAGTACACGCATGCTGCTGTGTGGTGCGCGATCGCCATGGCAGCGCTCGGCGAAGGCGATGCCGCCAATGAACTGTTCCGCATGCTGAATCCCATCAATCGCACGGCCAGCCGCGCGGGCGTCCACGCCTACAAGGCCGAGCCCTACGTCGTGGCGGCGGACATCTATTCCGAGCCGCCGCACGTGCGCCGCGGCGGATGGACCTGGTACACAGGCGCGGCCGGATGGCTGTATCGTGCGGGAACCGAATGGATGCTCGGTCTCAGCAAGGTCGCCGGCCGGCTGCATTTGAATCCATGTATTCCGCGCGAATGGCGGGAATACGCCATGACGTACCGGCACGGTGCAACCCTGTACGAGATACTGGTCAAAAATCCGGATGGCGTGATGCGCGGCGTGAAGCGGATCGAGATCGACGGCGTGGCAGTGGAGACGGATGGAGGAATCGAGCTGGTGGATGACGGGCGGCGGCGCGCCGTTCAGGTCGTTTTAGGGTGACGACAGGCAGTTATCGTCTTCGTATGGCGACAATACTATTCGTAGGAATGTAGTCAGCCACAACGGCATCGGTAACGTTAGGTGAAAATGACGAGCGCGCGGTAAAATTTCCCGCGCATTTCACGTTCCAATCCCTGGGATGCGCAACCGCCATTTCAGCGACTTCAACCCTTCGGACTGATTCATATGCAGACCAACAGATCGACTTTCATCCGCGGCTTCTGGGCGCTGTTCAAGCCATACTGGTTCTCAGAGGAAAAAGTGACCGCGCGTCTGCTGCTGCTCGCGATCATCGTGCTATCGCTCGGCATGGTCTACATCAACGTGCGCGTCAACGAATGGCACGCCCTGTTCTTCAACTCGCTGCAGGAGAAAGATCAGAGCGAGTTCTTCCACCAGGTGGGCCGCTTCGCGGTGCTCGCTACCATCTACATCTTTCAAGCGGTGTACTCGCAGTACCTGATGCAGATGCTGCAGATTCGCTGGCGTCGCTGGCTGACTGACCGCTACCTGTCGGAGTGGCTGGGCGGCCAGACCTATTACCGCATGATGCTTACCGGCCGCCAGAGCGACAACCCGGACCAGCGTGTGTCCGAAGACTTGCGAATCTTCGTCGATGAGACCATCAACCTCTCGATCGGGTTGCTCAATGCGATCGTGACGCTGGTCTCGTTCGTCGGCGTGCTGTGGGTGCTGTCCGGGCCGTTCTCGTTCACCGTGGGCAGCCTGCACATCTCGATTCCGGGCTACATGGTCTGGGTTGCGCTGTTCTATGCCGTGGCCGGCAACTGGCTCACGCATCAGATCGGCAGGCAGCTGATGGGGCTCAATTACAACCAGCAGCGCTACGAGGCGGACTTCCGCTACAGCCTGGTGCGCTTCCGCGAGAACATGGAAGGCGTGGCTCTGTATCGCGGGGAGAACGACGAGCTCGGCACGTTCCATGGTCGCTTCGCCAACATCTTCGCGAACTGGTGGGCGATCATGAAGCGGCAGAAGAAGCTCACGTGGTTCACTGCGGGCTACGGGCAGCTCGGGGTCATCTTTCCGTTCATGGTCGCTGCGCCGAGGTTCTTTTCGGGTGCGATTCCGCTCGGTGGCCTGATGCAGACGGCAAGCGCGTTCGGCTACGTGCGCGATTCAATGACCTGGTTCATCACCTCTTACACCCATGTGGCGATCTGGAAAGCGACCGTGGACCGCTTGATCGGATTTCATGACGCGATCGCGGCGGCCCAGGTCGAGCACAACGTCAACCCGGGACTGGAAGTGGTCGACGGCAAGGACGGCTCGCTGCAGTTCAATCGCGTGGAGTTGAGTCTGCCGACCGGACAGCAGCTGCTGCAGGCTTGCGATCTTGGCCTGCACGCCGGCTCGAGCGTTCTTATCGAAGGTCCCTCGGGCTCGGGCAAGAGCACTTTATTCCGCTCCATCGCCGGCATCTGGCCGTACGGGCGCGGCATGATTCAGCACCCGCAGGGCTTCGATGCGCTGTTCTTACCGCAGCGACCTTACATACCTTTAGGAAGCTTGCGCGATGCTACGTGCTATCCCGGCAAGAGCATCGGGTTCTCGCGCGAGCAGATCGAGGCGGCGCTCACCGACGTGGGCCTCGCGCATCTGCTGCCCCGTCTGGAGGAAACCGGTAACTGGGCGTTGCAGCTCTCCGGGGGAGAGCAGCAGCGGCTCGCGTTCGCGCGCGCACTGCTGCTGCGCCCTGCGTGGTTGTTCCTGGATGAAGCGACGTCTAATCTGGATGGCGCCAGTCAGGCGCGGCTGTACGAATTGGTCACGCAGCGATTGAAGAACACAACGGTGGTCAGCATCGCACACCGCGGAGAGCTCGCCCGGTATCACCAGCGGCGGATGCAGCTGCGCGAGTCGCATGGCGGAACCTACGAGTTGTGGAGCCTGGATACACAGGCAGCCGCATGATGCCCCTTGCATGGGCCGCCGGCGGCGGCCCATGCAAGCGCGATCGCTGTAGTAAATGACAAAGCCCGGTTTCCCGGGCTTTTGTTTGGGCTCGCGTATACGCTGCCGTCAGTCGAGTGGCCGGATGTTCACCGCCTGATCGCCCTTGGGGCCAGCAGTGATGTCGAACGACACCTTCTGATTTTCCTTGAGCGTCTTGAACCCTCCCGAGCCTTGAATGGCCGAGAAATGGGCGAACACGTCCTTGCCGCCGTTGTCCGGCTTGATGAAACCGAAACCCTTGGCGTCATTGAACCACTTAACCGTACCGGTAGTCATGTGTGATCTTCCTGCGGATAAAAATACGAAGAATAAGAATAAAATAAATTGCCGACGAGTGAGCGCCGTCGCCCGATGTGCCTGGACTTCAAGACGAGGGAAACCACCTGACGAACGCCGCGAATGCGACAACCACCGAGCAGCGATTTCGCTACTTGAGGATCCTGCAAATCGCCTTATACGCGCTCGTGCTACACCGGTCAAGCGGTTTTTGTGCGCACAATTATGCAGCACGGCGCGCTCTGCGGCTGCCGTTGAAAGGCGTGCTTGAGGTGTGCTTTCGTTATGACCAGCATGCGCAAATGGAGGTGGCTCCGCGTCCGTCGTCAGCTTCTTCTCGACGCTGTTCCTCGAGGCGACGCCGGCGGGCAACACTTCTGTGGATGAAAGTCCAGATCATCCTGCCCGGAGCACATCGGCGCGGAAACGTGCGACGCTCTTAGGCGAGCGCCGTGATCTATGACTTCCAGCCGACCGTGTTCCACCGCAGAGCGTCAGATTGCAGCGTTCCGCGGCGATCTCTCGCGCTCCGGGCTAGCATATCTTCACTACATTTAGTACGCTGCGATCGTCGCGTGAAACTACGCCTGACAACCGCGGGTCCAACTTTGCGATTCTGCAATGGGCTTCAGTGGGGCTCGCTGCTCAACTCAGCAGTGATTGAACGGTAAGACCGGTTCATCCGGCGACGACACAACTATGCAATCCCCTGAAGGCGCTCCCCCAAGCCAGTACCCGAGCAAATCCGAAGTGGAAGAATGCCTGAAGAGTCTCGCCGTTGAGATCGGCGACGCGACCGCGCATCCGTTCCGCGTCGATCTGGTGCCGCTGCACGGCGGCAAGCCACCCATGTATGCGGTAGTGATCCTATCCGCGGCCAAAGAGCCTTTGCGCCAGAAGCTGACGCAGATTCTGTCGCGCGGCTTCAGCCTCGGAGTGGGCTCCTTCATGCTCACCGGCAACGAGGCGGTGATCCTGGTCAAACGCCATCGGCAGCAATGACACACGGCGCTGCGGACGCGTCGTGTGCAGGCGACGCCACCTCCGTCGTCATCGGGTCGGCAGTCGCGATCAAGCCAATCTCGGTGCCGGTCTGGTAATCCCAATACGTGAAGCAGGCCACCGGCCTCGGGTCGTACACTGGCACGGAAGCGCCTCGGTACGTGGCTGAAGCAGTGAAGTACAGGTTAAGGCTCGGGCAATGGCTGCTCGGAAACACCAGGGCCTCGAAGCGCCCGCTCGCATCGGTCAATGCATTGGCGAGCATGTGTTTGCGGATCCAGGCTGGATAGAGCAGACACAACAGGAGGCGTACCGCCGCGGCCGCCTGCACCAGGTAGTCGCGTAAGGCGGATGTCGTTTCGTGCGCGCGATCGACGAGCGCTGCAAAATGCGGCGTGCGTTGCAGCTCCCACATCTGTGCTGCGATCAGCGGCGTCTTCGATTGCAGTCGGGCGGCGCGCAACGCGCTGCGCCGAATCGAGCCGGAAGACGCGTTGACGGTGTTCGCTATGCCCGCGATGTTTGCTTCGATGATCAGATCGCGGAAGTCCTCGATGACCTTGTCCGGCAGCTTCGTGATCATCAGCTCGATCGGCTCAATCTCCCAGATCTGCACGTGCGCGTCGGCCAGGGCACGGTGTACGTGCACAGCGCGGTTGACCTCGTGTTTGTGCAGCGTGCCGCGCACGAGGCTGCGCCGCAGCCAGTGGCGCAGCCGTGCACCTTCAACGTCGAAGTGCAGGACGAGCGGTTCGACGCCGGGATAAATCCGCACGAACTGCTCCATGGCACCGCGCCGTGACAGCTCGGGCAGCGTGCTGTGCTCGCTGAGCGTGCGGGGTCCGACCATGACGCGTACTTCTTGCATCACACGCAAATCGGGCAGCTGCAGGCGCGCGCGTCCATCGGCTGCCAGTGCAATCTTCTCGAGCAGCTGGCCGCTGCGTGCGAAGGCATACACCGCCGAGCCGTGCTCGAGCTCGCGGCGTGCGAGATCCGGCAGGCGTACATTGATTTCCAGAGACACGGTGCGTGGCGGTTCGTATGGTTCGGGCGCCATTGTTGTATTGCATCCTCAGGCAAAGATGCGGGGCTCAACATCCCGCAGGCACGCCACGTTAGTGTGCGAGCGTGCGCCTGTCTCTATACCTTTGGTGATATCACGAGGAGCTCTGCACCGCCTTGGCCGAGGTGAGACAATGGTCTTCCCTTAAGAATGCAGGAGGCGCTATGAAGATCACCGCGCACATTCGCCGTTCCGGATTCGCGATCCTGCTGGCTGCCGCGCTGAGCGCCGGCCAGGCTCTGGCGCAATCACCCCGTGCGGTGGAACGGATGTATGTCCTGTACTGCGGCGAATCGACCACCAAGGATGTATCGGCAAACTGGTCGCCCGGCGTCAACGTCGGCGTCGCACGCGATTTCAGCGACAACTGCTATCTGATCAAACACGCCAAGGGCTGGCTGCTCTGGGATTCCGGCATGTCGGACACGATTGCCGGCATGCCGGAGGGCATGACCGCGGCGAGCGGTCTGCTGACACTCTATGTGAAGAAGACGCTGGCAGCCCAGCTCGCGCAAATCGGGGTGGCACCGGCCGATATCGCGCGCGTGGCGTTCTCGCATTTTCATTCCGATCATGTCGGCAATGCCAACCTGTTCAGCGCGGCGACAGTGTACGTCCAGGAGCCGGAGTACGACGCGGCGTTCGGGCCGGATGCGGCGAAATTCGGTTTTGCACCGAAGCTCTACGACAAGCTCGCCGCTGCCGACGTGGTGAAGCTGAAGGGCGATCACGATGTGTTCGGCGATGGCTCGGTGCTCATCATATCAACTCCCGGGCACACGCCCGGACATCAGAGCCTGCTGGTGAGGCTGCCCAAGACCGGTGCGGTCGTGCTGTCGGGTGACATGGTGCACTTCCAGGATAACTGGGACAATCGGCGCGTGCCGTCGCGCAACTTCAACAAGAAGCAAAGCTTGGAATCGATGGATCGCGTCGGCCGGCTGCTCGAAGACGAGCACGCGCAGCTGTGGATCAATCACGACAAGCTCCAGAGCGAGGGCATTGCGCATGCGCCGGAGTTTGTCGAGTAGGAGAGCCCTAGACCGAACCTCAACGCAAAAGCGCAAAAGACGCAAAGGACCGCAAAAGAAAACCAAATTTGAGCTGGTGGCCTGCGGAAGTTTCCGACAGGGTTAAGGCTTTGACGATCGGGAGTGTGTCCTTCTCCCACGCTGGGTTCTTTTTTTTTGCGACCTTCGCGTTCTTTGCGGTTTCGCGTTGAGGTTCGGTTTAGTCTCGGGGTTAGCTTAATGCCCCACCCAAGCCAGCACGAACAACACCGCGCCTAAGCCCGCTGCGCCGAGAGACCCCCAGAACAGCCACAGCTTGCGAGTGAGCACCGTGATAGCCGCCAGCGAGATGGCGATCTGGATCATGGTGGTGGCCTG
>JBGQKF010000041.1:0-17150 GCA_041499435.1 Gammaproteobacteria bacterium | reverse complement strand
GTGCTGCCCGACGCTGGGCTCGACGAGTACGTGCGCCAGCTCGCGCTGGAGCTGGCCGGCAACGCACCGCTGTCGGTCGCGGCGTCCAAACGGGTTATCGACACGGTGATCGCTGTGCACGGCGACTTCAGTGCAGCCGAGGCTCTGATTGCACGTTGCATGCGCAGCGAGGACTACGTCGAAGGCCGAAGCGCCTTCATGGAGAAGCGCCCGCCGCGATTTTCGGGGCGCTAAAGTCTGGCGGTCAATCTGTAGCGATCCTTTCGCTTGGCTCCGCCGTTGCAGCCTGATCTTTGCGATGGTTTCCGTTCGGCAACCACCTGAGGTCCCCAGGTCGGCACCCCTGCAAGAAAAAGTTGGAGAGTTGATGAGCAGACAGCAACCTCTGCGCGACAGCGCAATGGACTCAGATTCGAGGCGCGCCGCAGCGGGGGAGCCGACAGAGTCCGCATACGCATGGATGCGTCTTGCGGCCGCGGTATTGTTGTCGACGATAGGCGGTGCTGGCATGTGGTCGGTGGTCGTCGCACTCCCGGCATTGCAGGCGGAATTCGGGGTTGCGCGCGGCGCGGCGTCCCTTCCGTATACGCTTACCATGGTCTGCTTTGGCGTGGGTGGCGTGTTGATGGGCCGGCTGGGCGATCGCTTCGGCATCGTGTTTGCAGTCGTCCTGGGCACGATTGCTCTTGGCGCTGGTTACGTGCTTGCGGGGGCGGCGACGTCGTTGTGGCAGTTCAGCCTGGTGCAGGGCGTGCTGCTCGGACTGGGCAGCTCGGCTACGTTCGCGCCGCTGATGGCGGATACATCCAAATGGTTCACGCGCCGGCGCGGGATGGCCGTAGGTATCTTCGCCAGCGGTAACTACCTCGCCGGCACACTGTGGCCGCCGATCGTGCAGCATTTCATCCAAAATGTGGGATGGCGCCATACGTACATCGGCATCGGCGTGTTCTGCACGCTGACCATGCTCGCGTTGTCACTCGCGCTGAAGCGGCGTGTGCCGGAAATGGTCGTCATTGCCGGGTCCAGGTCGGCCGCGTCCCGGTCGCGGCACCCGCTCGGGCTCTCGCCCATGGCATTGCAGGTGCTATTGAGCATCGCCGGTGTTGCGTGCTGTGTGGCTATGTCGATGCCGCAAGTCCATCTGGTCGCATACTGTGCGGATCTCGGCTACGGCCCTGCGCGCGGCGCGGAAATGCTCTCCCTCATGCTCGGGTGCGGTATCGTCAGCCGGCTCACTTCGGGTTGGATCTGCGATCATATAGGCGGTCTGCGTACGCTTTTGCTCGGATCCTCGCTGCAGGGTATCGCGCTCCTGCTCTTCATTCCGTTCGACGGCCTGAGCTCGCTCTACATGATCGCCGCGCTATTCGGTTTGTTCCAGGGCGGAATCGTGCCCTCTTATGCCATCATCATCCGCGACTACTTTCCGCCGCAGGAGGCAGGGGCGCGCGTAGGCGTGGTGATCATGGCCACCCTGTTCGGGATGGCGCTTGGCGGATGGATGTCCGGAGCGCTATTCGACCTGACCGGCTCGTATAGGGCCGCCTTCGCCAACGGCATCGCCTGGAACGCGGTGAATGTATCGATTGCGCTGTGGTTGTTGCGGCGCACCCGCTCTCAGTCGCAGCTGGCGCGTGCCTGAGGTGAAAAGCTTGTGGATCCGTTGCGCGCCCGGCGCCGGTTCGATGGTCTAGCTCTAGCCGGGTCGCTTGTAGACGTCATGCATGCAGGCACATCAGACTCTCAGCAACACGCGGTGAGCTGATCTCCGTTCGGAGCAGCGCGCTCCGCGCGAGATTCAAGAGACATGCTGGCGCACCGCACCGAACAGCAGATTGACATCGCCCTGGAGCAATACCCACGATTGTTCGCGTTCTAAAGAGCGCCCGGTAATGCTGGCGAGCTCGGTGGCGAGAACCGAAGCTGCCTGCGATGTCGGTGTGACACGATATGCCGGCGGTCCGTCATTGGCGAGCACGGAAACGTGCACGCAATCTCCAAGGCGATCATAGCCCTTCACTTGCAGCAGCGCGATCAACGCCGCGCGCACCCTGTCTTGGGTGGGAAAGCGAGCTTCCATCGCACCTCCCTTTCAACAATGCGCGCGAGCGCTCGCGCATTGCCTGCTCATTGTCCTTAGGCCGAAGTTGCTGCGCGGGGACATAAAGATCCACTTGGGAGGTAGCTTACGCCGCCGCTGCTCGCATTCCAAGGACAGGACAAGCCTTGGAACCTGACATCTTGTGAGATTCACACTCGCGCAAGCGGCGCTCCGCGCACACACACGCATTGTGCGGTGCGCATTCAGCCAATCTCTACCACGCAGTGAACGCTGATCCCAAGCTGCGCAGGCGCTGCAGGTCTTCCGGCGTGTCCACGTCAAAGGCCAGGCCAGGCCGCTCCACTGTTGCAATCCGAAGGCCAAGCCGCTCGACAGTCGCCCGATGTCGCACGTAGCTTTCCACGCCGAACGCAAATTCGAAGTGCGCCGATGCGGGCAGACATAAGCCGTTGGTGCCCGCGCGGGCGCGGTCCACGGCGATCGCGATGGTCTGCAGGGATGCGGCAGCGGCGAGACAACGCAAATCATCGGCAGTGAGCAACGGCAGATCGCACGGCACTATCAGCATTTTCGTGGCACCTGCTGTACGAGCGGTTATCCGTGCCTGGTCGAGCGCTTGGTTGAGGCCCGGGACCTTCTCTTCGAGCACGCGCGTTCCATATCGTGCCGCGCATGCGCGTGCTTCCGCGCACGCACTGACCAGAATCGTTTGCTCGAGTCCTGGAAACTGCGCTGCCTGCTGGAGCACGTGCTCGAGCAGACTGCCAATCAGTGCGGCGCGCTCGCTTCCCTCGAGAACGCCCGCCAGACGTGTCTTTCCGTCGCGCAGAGACTTGAGTGGCAGTACCAGGCAGATGCTCATCGCGCGCTCCTGCGCTTGGCCAGGCCAAACAGCGATTGCGCCGAGTCCACCACCGTGCGTGCCAGGGCTATGCGGGATTGGAGATCGTGCATCACCGTGCGTGTGACGATCGCCTGCATCCCAAGTGCGCCGATGGCTGCACTCAGATTTGCGTCCGCTTCGTCGATCACCAGTGCGTCGATCAGGCCGCGATAGAACTCCGCCACTGCGAGCGACGAAGGCTCAGCTCCGAGCTCTCGCATGATCTTGGCGGCGGGACCTTTGAGTGCGCGGCCTGCCACGATCGGCGAAACCGCGATCACCGGAACATGGCGCTGCGCAAACGCATCACGCACACCGGGGACCGTGAGGATCGGCGCGATACTGAGATACGGATTGGAAGGGCAGATGATCACGGCGGCGAGCATGGCGCTCCCCAGCGCCGCGTGCAAAGCTGCCGACATCCTGGCCTGGCCGGCCCCGTCGAATTCGATGCGCCCGACCGCTGGTTCCGCGCGCCAGCGCACGAAATAATCCTGGAACGTCAATCTGGCGGAGGATGTGTGGACGATGGTGCGCAGCGAATCATCGCTCATGGGGGCGATGCGATGCGCGATCTTCAGCTGCTCGCACAAATACTGCGTCACCGCCGACAGGCTGTGTCCTGCGCGCAGTCGTGCGGTGCGCTCGATGTGCATCGCCAGGTCGCGGTCGCCGAGCCGAAACCACGTTTCACCGCCGAGGGTTTCGAGCGCCTGCATGAAACTCCAGGTCTCGCCGGCGATACCCCAGCCTTGCACGGGATCGTTGATACCGGCCAGCGTATACATCATCGTGTCGAGATCTGGAGAAATGTGCAATCCCAGATGCTCGAAATCATCGCCGGTGTTGACCGCGATCAGCAGCTCTTCAGGTGCGAGCACTTCGCTCAGCCCCTTGGCGAGCTTGGCTCCCCCGACACCACCGGCGAGCGCCAGAATCATGCGTCGCGATCCAGGTAGCGGACCACTTCCGACAGCGGGCGCCGGCGATAGGGTTTGCCCGCCTCTGCGGGGAAACCCAGCGTAAGGATGGCCTGCGGGTCCCAATCGCCCGGCAGATCGAGCGCTCGGCTTACCACTTCCGGACAGAACAGCGGTGCACACATCCAGCAGGCGCCGAGCCCTGCCGCCTGCGCCGCGAGCAGAATGTTCTGCGCGGCCATCGCAGCACCCTGCACTGCCATAGTGTGTTCGGCGCTGGCGCGGGCCGTGTCGGGATACCGGTCCATGTCCGCCATGGACAGGCACACGAGCACCAGCACGGGTGCACCGGTCATGCGCGCATGCGAACGCTTGACGTCGGCCTCGATGAGGTCCCCGGCATCGCCGTCCTGCATGCGGTCGGCACGCAGGCGCTCTCCCATGGCTCGCGCCAGCGTTGCTTTGCTCGCGGCCGCTTCGATCACGACGAACCGCCACGGCTGGCGGTTGTGTGCTGATGGCGCGGCGATCGCGGCTTCGAGCAGCGCATCCACCAGGGACCGCGCGACTGGGACCGGCAAGTAGTGCCGCACCGAGCGTCGCGCCGCAAGCGGGTCACTTAGCGTGTTTCCAGAGATGCAGGGGTAATCCTGTCGCAACTCCATTCTCGCCTCGTAGAGGTCAACGGAACAAGTCGAGCTCCTTCGGCCGCATCAGGTCCGCAGCGCAGCCGGCGCTTTCATCGTACTGCACACCGCGTATCAAAACGATGGGCGTGCCTTCGCCGGCCTGCCCCATCAGCAGCGACGCGGCGGCCGCCAGCTCATCAGCGAAGCCGACCTGGGTGATGCGCAGCCGTCGCGCGAACAGATCCGGCTGGCCCCTCAGGTCGAGCACTGTGGGCACACCGCTCGCGCCAATCGCAACACCGACCGTTCCATTACGCCACGCCCGCCCGTGGCTGTCGTTGATGATGACCCCTGCGCGTACGCCCGCGCGTTCGTGCAACGTCTTGCGGATGCTCGCGCACGTGCCATCGGGGTCCAGGGGCAACAGCAGCACGCGCTCATCGGCGCCCTCGGACTCGACATTCGAAAAGTCGATGCCCGCGTTGGCCATCACGAATCCGCTCCGGTGCACGACGATCATCACATCGTTGCGCACGCGCAGCACCTCCTGCGATTCCCGCAGAATCAGCTCGATGACGCGGGGATCCTTGTCCACCGTCTGCGCCAGATCCACCGCACGTGGCGACGGAGTGACCCGCGCCAGATGCACATAGCGATCCTGCGCCTTCGATACGATCTTCTGCGCGATCACCAGTATGTCGCCCGCTTGCAGCGACTCTTCAGACTGTTCCACAGCACGCAGAACGATGTCGCAAATATCGTCGCCCGGCTGAATCAGCGGCACGCCGGCCAGCGCAAGCAGGCGCGCTTCTCGATTACCTGATGTCATAAGCTTCATTGGGTATTCGATGTCGCACGTTGCCCGCACAGCAACGCGGTCAGTGGCGCTACAAGCCGGTGATCCGGATGCCGGCGCCCGGCACTTTATAACGGGCGTTGATCGAGATCAGTACCGACGTGAGGGCTTCGGTCGCCGCCGAGTTCGCGATCGGCCCTGCGTGCAGCCCGCGCAGCCCGATATCGGCGATCAACTCGAGCACCGTTTCGCGTGCGGCGACATCATCCCCGCAGACCAGCACGTCGCAGTCGATGTCATGTTCGAGGTCGAGCAGGAGATGCGCCGGGACATTCTGAAATGCAGATACGACCCTGACCGAGAGGCCCAGCATTTCCTGAATGGCCGCGACCGCAGAGCCACCAGCCGAAAGCTGCACGCGCGCAACCTTGGGCGGTACCAGCGGTACGGTGGTGTCGATCAGAATTTTGCCATCGAGCAGATCGCGCACTTCTTCCACGGTCGTACGCTGCGCGGCGTAGGGGACGGTGAGCGCTACGATCTGGGCTGCGCTTGCCGCGTCCCGATAGGTGCACGGCATAACTGCCTTCCGGCCCATGGCCTCGTTGATCTGCGTCGCAGCCTGGGCAGCCTTGTCTGCGGTGCGCGACCCGATCATGACCGCATGGCCAGCGTTCGCCCAGCGCAGCGCAAGCCCGCGGCCTACGTTGCCGGTGCCGCCCAGGATGGCAATGCGCCGCTGGGAGGGATCGCTCATGTCATTGGCCTGCGAGCGGCAGAACCTTGGCGGCGAATCGTTCCATCGCTGCCAGCGATTCACTCAATGTGTTGCGCGCGAAATTGAACAGCAGGTGGCGTACGCCGAGCGCGCGAAATGCGGCGATGTCGTGCGCGACTTCGGCATCCGAGCCGGTAAACAGCTGCCGCTCGCCATTGTCCGCGGTGTGGCTCCGTCCTTCCATGTACCAGGAAGCCCAGTAGCTGAGCTCGAGGGTTGCCGGGTCCCGCCCCGTGCGCCTGGCTTCGTCATGCAGAGCGGCGATCGCGTTTCGGTAGCGCTCGGCCGTGTCCAGCGGGAATTGCGGATTGGAACCGATTGGATACCACGCATCGCCCAGCGCCACGGCCCGGCGCAGCGCGGCGGGACTCTCGCCGCCGATCCACAAGGGCGGATGCGGCTGCTGCACCGGTTTGGGCAGGAACACGATATCGCCGAAGCGCACGTACTGACCGTCGAAGCGGGGATCGTCTTGCGTCCACAGCACCTTGAACGCCCGCAGATACTCATCGGTCACTTTGCCGCGCTCGTTGAAGGGCGGCGCGCCGATCGCTTTGAATTCCTCGTCCATCCAGCCCGCGCCACAGCCAACGGTCACGCGTCCCTGCGACAAGACATCGATCGTCGCGAGCGCCTTGGCGGTGAATACCGCAGCCCGGTGCGGCACCACCATGATCGAAGTCAACAGCCGGATGCGCGAGGTCGCCGCGGCGAGATAAGCCATCAGCACCACCTGCTCGAGGCAGTCGCCGTCCGCTGCGCCCACCATCTTGCGCTGCGTGTTGTATGGATAAGGTGAAGCGATCTTGCGCGGGATGACGATGTGGTCCGGGATCGCGAGGTAGCTGAAACCGAGCTCCTCACCGCGTTTGGCCAGCGCGATCACGCTGTCCCGGTTTGCGAGCGGTCCTCGAGTGGGAATGCTGAAGCCGTAGTCCATGGCAGTCGTCTTTCTACAAGTTCAACGCAGAGCGGAAATCAATGGCTGGCCCGGCGCGCCCTTGCGGCGCGCATGCTTGCGCGGCGGGGTCTGCACCAATGGCTCCAGCGGCTTGGCTGCATACGAGCGGATGCGCTGCGTGGCCAGCGGTGTGCCGTACAGTGTGCTGCGCTGTTGCGGGATGCGGCCGCACCCAGCGATCAGCTCATCCATGCTTGGTGGGGGCATCTCCTGCCCGTGGCAGGTACCGGCCGCACGCGAAATGCTCTCATTCATCAACGTGCCGCCCAGGTCGTTGGCACCGGCGGCGAGACATGCACGCACACCGTCTGTGCCGAGCTTCACCCACGACACCTGCACGTTGGTGAGCACCGGATGCAAAGCAAGCCGGGCCACGGCATGCATCAGCACGGTTTCGCGCAGCGTCGGACCTTTGCGCGCACGGCCCTTGATGTAGATCGGCGCTTCCATGTGGATGAACGGAAGCGGAACGAACTCGGTGAAGCCACCGGTGCGCGTCTGCAGCTCTCGCACGCGCAACAGATGGCGAGCCCAATGCTGGTAGCCCTCGACGTGCCCGAACATGATTGTGGCGGTGGTCTTGAAGCCCACGCGGTGGGCGCTCTCGATCGTCTCTAACCACGTCGCCGTGTCCAGCTTGTCCGGACAGATGACCTGCCGCACTTCATCGTCGAGAATTTCCGCTGCGGTGCCTGGCAGCGTGCCCAGGCCGGCGTCCCGCAGTCGGTTCAGAAATACTTCGACCGAAAGGTTCAACGTGCGTGCGCCGTGCACCACCTCCAGCGGCGAGAAGGCATGGACGTGCATCTGCGGCACGGCCGACTTCACCGCGCGGCAGAGCGCGAGATAAGTGTCCCCGGTGTAGTCGGGATGGATACCGCCCTGCATGCAGACTTCTGTCGCGCCGCGCTCCCAGGCTTCCTGCACGCGCCTGACGACTTCCTCCAGCGCCAGGTCGTAGGGCTGGCCGCGCAGGTTGTCGCTGAGCTTGCCTTTGGAGAAGGCGCAGAATTGACAGCGGAACGTGCACAGGTTGGTGTAGTTGATATTGCGATTCACCACATAGCGCACCACGTCGCCAGCCACATCTTTGCGCAGACGATCGGCTGCCTGGCACACGGCCTCGAAGTCCGGGCCGCGCGCCTGAAACAGGCGCACGATCTCATCTTCCTGCAGCGCTGCACCGGAGCAGGCGAGCGCGAGAATGCGTGCGACGTGCGAGCCGGGCGCCCGGCCGTTCAGTGACATTGCGGGGACCGGCCGTGCTTCTCCCGGGCACCATGGGTCCACGCGTGCAAAGCCTTGCCCGTCGGTCATGCGCGTCACCCGCGCAACCAGAGACGCATCCTGCCAGCGCTTCGCTTCACGACAATACTGTGGATAGACGGCGAGACGTTCGACCAGCACCTTGCCCGCGTTCTCGGTGTGCTCCTGCAGCCGCGCGATCTGCGGCCACGGCGCCTCGGGATTCACGTGGTCAGGTGTGACCGGCGACACGCCGCCCCAGTCGTTCAGGCCGGCTGCGATCAGGCTCGGGTACTCCGGCGTCAGGTTAGGCGGCGCCTGCACGTTCATGTCCGGCCCGAAGATCAGCCGCGCCATGGCGATGGTCCACATCAGCTCGCGTAAATCCGGCTCGGATGCTCCTGCCATTCCCGTTCCGGGTTTGGCGCGGAAGTTCTGAATGATGACTTCCTGGATGTGGCCGTAGGTCTCATGCTGGCTGCGGATCGTGAGCAGCGCGTCGATGCGCTCCGCGCGTGTCTCGCCAATGCCGATGAGAATGCCGGTGGTGAATGGAACTTGCAGCTCGCCCGCGGCGCGCAATGTCGCCAGCCGCACAGCCGGCGCTTTGTCCGGCGAGCCATAGTGCACGCCGCCTTTCGCACACAGCCGCTCCGCAGTGCTCTCCAACATGATTCCCTGTGACACCGATACCGCGCGCAGCATCGCGATCTCTTCGCGCGCCATCACCCCCGGATTGACGTGCGGCAGCAGGCTTGTCTCGCGCAGCACGCGCTCACACATGGCAGCGAGATAGGAAAGCGTGCTGCTGTGCCCGAGCGATTTCAACTCTTCGCGCGTGGCCGCATAGCGCAGCTCGGGCTTGTCGCCCAGCGTGAACAAGGCCTCGCGGCAGCCGGCCTGCTCGCCTGCGCGCGCGATTTCGAGCACCTCCTCGGGCCTAAGAAAGCTGCGCTCACCTCGGCGCGCAGGGCGCGCGAAAGTACAGTAGTGACACACATCACGGCACAGGTGCGTGAGCGGGATGAAGACCTTGCGCGAGTAGGAGATGACGTTGCCATGGACGAGATCGCGCAGGTGTGCCGCACGTGCCGTAAGCGATTCCAGGTCGGCGTCGCACGCGAGACTGCGTATCGCTTCCTCGCTCAAGCGTGACGGTGGCCCGGCGAGGTGATCTGATGGGATGAACATGAGTCGGCGACTTGGCCTCAAGGGTTGCCGAACGTGAGGATCTGCGTGGGTTCGACCTTGTACAGCACCCGTACTTCGCCTTTCGGATCGCGGAACGGATACGGCGTCTGATTTACGTAGCGCAGCGCCAGTGCGTCGATGCTCTGCGTGGCGAGATGCCCGCGTGCCTTGTCGTCCTCGTCGATGATGTCGACCACCTTGCCGTTGACCGACATCCAGTGGTAGGGATTGGCGGGGTTCATGAACAGCAGCGTCACCTTGCCGTTGGCGCGCAGATTGCGATCCTTCAAGCGATCGCGGGCAGAGTTGAGTTCGAGATACGTGCCATCGTTTCCCACCCACACCGGCGTCACCTGCATCTCACCTTTGCTGCTGAGCGTCGTGAGCGATGCGGTTACTGGATCGCTCAGCAGTTTTTTGTATTGCGGCGCCAGATCCTTGAGCGCTCCGGGTTTTCTGTCTTTCACCGTGAAAGCCTTCTCATTGCCGGGGGTAATCACATCACCGATGGTGGCTGCCATGCTCTCCTCCTGAGGGGTGGTTCGTTTATGCGGCGTTTGCTTCGGCCGCTGGGAAATTGAGCTCGATGGTGACTGCGCTGGGATCTTCGAAGAACACCTGGTGCAGGCCAAGCGACGGGACCGTGCGTTCCCGGAAGGGGACCTGGTTTTCCTGCAGCGTGACGCGCATTTCCGCAAGCCCTGTGGCACGAAACGCCATGTGGTCCACGGTGCCGGTGCCCTCCAGCGTGGTGAGATCGCGGTCGCCGAGGTATTCCTTCAATCCTTCCAGATCGTTCAGATCGACGCCGATGATATGCACTACACCGAATGTCTCCGGATAACTGCCGCCGTTGTACAGCCACAGTCCGGGGAATTTGAAGGGCGGGCGAAAGCCGACGGCAAATCCCATGATGCGAGTGTAGAAATGTTCGGAAGCTTTGAGATCGAGTGTGCGGATCGAATAGTGATCCAGTTTACCGATGGGCATAGGCGTGCTTTCACGGATAGATTGATACATGCTACGCCGGAATCGCGTTCCACATATTCTCCGGTATGGCAGTTTCGCGCATTACCGCTTCCGGCGTGCGATAGCGCTCCGCCATCGCGCGCTCCTCTGCGGTCTTGATCTGCGCCTGCATATAGGCGCCCAGATGACGTGCGCGCGCGATCACCGCGGCACCCACGCGCAGGCGCTCGGACTCATACCGGGGCAACGCTTGCGACACATCATCCGTGCTGCGCAGCGCATCGACCAGTGCCAGGGCGTCGTCGCCCGCCTTGGTCACGCCCATGCCCACATGGGGACGCGCCACGAAAGCGGCATCCCCCACCAGCGCGACACGGCCGAACGCAAGCTGCGGCGACTCGACGTCGTAGATCGGCTGGAAGAAAGGCTGCGGTATCAGATGAACGATTTCTGCGAACTGTGGCGCGAGCAAGGCGTCGGCGTCGGCGCGCATGCGCGCGACGACGTCGGGACGGATCAGCGGGGGCGGGATGGCAATCTCGTGGCGCTGCCCGCCAACATCGGTCAACAGATCCTCGAGGTCCGATTCCTCCGCAGCGGGCCGATACCACACCAGGTTATAGCGGCGGTGACCGCGCTGCGTGCTGTTGGCGGCCCCGGCCACCGGATAGCCCAGCATCTGCTCGCCTGGCGGCAGACAGAATGCGAACTTGTCGAACAGCTGTGCATGCGTTGCCGCGGACAATGCGCTCTCCTCGATCAGGCCGCGCCAGGCGATATAGCCGGCGTATTGGGGCACCACCGAAGGCATGAGCTGCGTGCGTACCGTCGAGCGGATGCCATCGGCGGCGACCAGAAGCTCGGCTTGCATCTGCGCGCCGTTGTCGAAGTGGGCACGCACGCCATCTGCGAAATTTTCCACGTGCGTGAGACCAAGGCCGCGATGGTAGCGATCGTCGGGAAATTCGGCGCGCAGCATTGCGAACAACCGTCCCCATGAGGTCAGGATCTGCGGCATCGTCAGCCGTCCGATCTCGCGACCCGAGGCATCGAGCGTGAGCCGCGTGCTCACCTCGACGCCGATGCTGTCATCGATCTTCGCGCCGCACTGCGCAAGCGCGGCCAGCAGCTGGGGATGTGTAACGATCCCCGCGCCGCGTCCCGACAGAGGATCTTTGACACGCTCGCAGACATCGACCTGCCATCCGTCACGGCGCAGCAGACCGGCGCTCATGAGCCCGCCCAGCGAGCCGCCGATGATCAATGCGCGTCGAGATGCGGCCATGGGGTTGCTATGCTGAATATGCTGAATGACAGGTGATCGAAAGCTGATACCTTGCTTAAAACCTGCCCAGGCTCAGCGCGCCGAGGGCGGCACAAAGAACGCAAAGGTGCGCACTTCGATGCTTTGCCTCGCTGGCGCGTCTGCCGCCGATTGCGGGTCGTCGAACGAGGTGTGCGGCGTGAAGCGCGCGCGGCCATCGGCTGCCGAGTCATAGACTTTGAACACCAGCGCTTCATCGCGTCGCATGTGCGGGAAATAAAACCAGCGTTGATCGGGGTTGTGCTTGAGCTGGTAGGCTTCCCCCACGCGATCGGGATAGCGGCGCTCAGCGCGAACCAAGTCATCGGGCCCGACGCTGCGCGCATCGACGATCGCCAGCGGATTGCGCTCGATCTGCGGCTGGATCGCGCGCCATACCTGAATGATGGCAAAGCGATGCTGCAGCAGTTGCTCCGCCTGGTCCGGCAAAATCTCGCGCACGCGCTGCGGCCCGGACCATTCCGTGTAGTCGTTGTGCGCCCAGAGCACCGGCTCGCGAATCTTTTTCGCCTGCTGCTCGGTCTCATTGCCGGTGCGCAGTGTGTGGTCGAAGACGACCACTCGCGTTGCGCCGGACACCTCGCGCACCAGGCGTTCGATCTCGGGGTAGTAGACCTCCCGAAGCTGGGTGGCGTCGAAGAAATCGGTCAGCGCGGTCGGGTGCGGCATCAGGACGAAGCCCTGCACGTCCAGAGAAAGCTCGCCCTGCAGGGCGCGGGCGTCGCGAATCTGCGTGATGTGCTGCTCGGTGGCGCCCGTGCGCCGGCGAATCACCTGCCCGGTTTCGAGCGTCTCGTTGACTGGTTTTTCGCCGGTGTCGAGCGCGTAAGTGATCGATGCGGCGACTGCTCTGCTGGACTGATTTTCCGGGACATGGCTCATGGTGAGATTTAGAGATGCTGGCTGAGCTGAAAGCAGCAGATTAGTCCTGAAGGCGCCCGCTGCACAACACCGCACCGGCAATGTGTGTGCGCGAAGCGCGTGGCGCCGCACAGACCGCCTTGGGCGCACGGTGAAAATTTCCTTTGACTTGCCGTGCTTACGCGCGTATAAGGCAGGACGCAGGATTCTCCAAGCGCTGACATGCCGGTTCTTCGCGCCCGCCTCCGCGGTCGCCTCAAGATTACCCCCGATCTCCTCTTGAAGCTCCCGCGTCCGGGTGATGCACGCCCGTTACATCTTTCGCATTTTGATAGGACGATATACATGAAATCAGGTACCGTGAAGTGGTTCAACGACGCAAAGGGTTTTGGCTTTATCACCCCCGATGACGGCGGCAAGGACCTGTTCGCGCATTTCTCGGCAATTCAGGCTGGAGGCTTCAAGTCGCTCAAGGAAAATCAGCGTGTCACCTTCGATGTGACGACCGGTCCCAAGGGCGAGCAGGCGACCAACATTCGCGCCGGCGAATAAGCAGCCTCTCGAGATTCGAGCTAAAAGCCCGGGCAACCGGGCTTTTTTATTTGCTGCGGAGATCGAACCCAGAGGGCGCATCCCGCCGCGGCGGATCCGGCTTCCTGTCCGTCATTGCCGCCGCTGCCGTCGCTCGGTGATAATCGACAGATGTCCGACATCACCCAAAGCATCGATGCTTTGCTCGCCCGTGCAGTAGCGTCCGGCGACGTGCCCGGCGCGATCGCGATGGTAGTCGATCGCACCGGCCTGCGCTACGAAGGCGCATTCGGCGAGCGCGTTATCGGCGAGCAGCAACTGATGACGCTCGATACCGTGGTATGGATAGCGTCGATGACCAAGCCGATCACCAGCGCGGCGGCCATGCAGCTGGTCGAGCGCGGCGAGCTTGACCTCGATGTACCAGCGAGCCGCTGGGCGCCCGAGCTCGGTGACGTGCAGGTGCTCGAGGGTTTCGATACTTCCGGTGCGCCGCGCCTGCGTGCGCCCCAGCGTCCGATCACGCTGCGCCATCTGCTGACGCACACTGCTGGGTACGGCTACCCGGTGTGGAGCAAGCTGCTGGAGAGATTCTATGAGGTGCAGGGCCTGCCGAGCACCTCGACATGCCGCAACGCCGCGTTGCGTGCGCCGCTGCTGTTCGATCCCGGTGAGCGCTGGAATTATGGCATCAACATAGATTGGGTCGGCAAGCTGATCGAGGCCGCCAGCGGCATGCGGCTCGGCGCCTATCTCGCACGCCATCTGTTCGAGCCGCTCGGGATGCGCGACACCGCGTTCAAGATCACCCCGTCGATGCGGACGCGCCTGGCGAGAGTCCACGAGCGCGCTGCCAGCGGCGAGCTCACGCCGATCGACTTCGAACTGCCGCAGGACCCGGAGTTCGAAATGGGTGGCGGAGGGCTGTACTCGACGGCGTCCGATTTTCTGCAATTCATACGCATGATCCTCGATCGCGGCACGCACAATGGAGCCCGCGTACTGCACGCGCAGACCGTCCACCTGATGTCTCGCAATCATATCGGCGAGCTGCTGGTGACCCCTCTCAGCACGACGATGCCGGCGCGGTCGAACGACGCGGAGTTCTTCCCCGGGATGGCCAAGCGCTGGGGTCTCAGCTGCATGATCAACGACGAGACGGCGCCGACCGGCCGCTCGCCGGGCAGCCTGGCCTGGGCGGGGATGGCGAATACGTATTTCTGGATCGATCCGACCCGCGGCGTCGGCGGCGTGTACCTCACGCAGCTGTTCCCGTTTGCCGATCGCAAATCGCTGCCGCTGTTCCTCGAGTTCGAGAAGGCGGTCTATCGCTCGTTGTCATAGTCAGGCGGCAAGCGCTGGTGAACCGGGTGTTTTGGATCGCAGCCATCAGCGCCGCCCGGAGCGAAACTACAACGCGTTCATCACGTCGTATCCGGTGAGGATGTAGCTCTTGCCGGCCTTGAAGTCGCGTACCAGCACGGCGGGGTGCTCGGCGGTAATCATGGGCGCAAGCAGCTGCACCGGCGTCTCGATGTCGACATACCGGAAGGTTTTCTGCATGATCGTGCCGATCGGTGTGGTGCGAATCGCAGGATTCTCGATCATGCGCGCATACACCTGCGCCTCGCTGAGCGAGCCGACGATGCGCTTATCCTGTGTCACCGGTATCTGCGAGAAGTCGTTTTCGCTCATGCACGTGATCGCCGTGTCCACCGCCTCAGTGATCTCCAGCGCAACCAAGCCCGCCACCTTTTTGTTGCGCACCAGATCGCGCGCCGTAGGTCCATCGAGATCCTCGTAACCCATCATGCGCATCCAGTCGGGATTGAACATCTTGCCGAGGTAACGCGAACCGTGATCGTGAAAGATCACCACGACCAGCTCGCCCGGCTTGAAGCGATCCTTGAGTTGCAGCAGACCGGCGATGGCCGACCCCGCTGAATTGCCGGCCCAGATGCCTTCCTGGCGCACGATCTCGCGCGTGTAGAGTGCGGCGTCCCGGTCGGTGACTTTCTCGAAGTGATCGATCACCGCGAAGTCGACATTGCGCGGCAGGAAGTCCTCGCCGATCCCCTCGGTGACATAGGGATAGATTTCCTCCTTGTCGAACACGCCGGTCTCCTTGTACTTCTTGAACACGGAGCCGTAGGTGTCGATGCCCCACACTTTGATGGCCGGGTTGCGCTCCTTGAGGTAGCGGCCCGCGCCGCAGATGGTGCCCCCGGTGCCTACGCCGACCACCAGATGGTTCACCTTGCCTTCGGTCTGCTCCCAGATCTCCGGCCCGGTGGTTTCGTAGTGGGCCTGCGAGTTGCTCAAATTGTCGTACTGGTTTGCTTTCCACGAGTTCGGCGTCTCTTTGACCAGTCTCGAAGAGACCGAGTAATAGGAGCGCGGATCCTCCGGATCGACGTCGGTCGGACAAACGATCACCTCCGCGCCGAACGCGCGCAGGGCATCGGCCTTCTCCTTGGACTGCTTGTCCGTGGTCGCGAAGATGCAGCGGTAGCCCTTGACGATGGCAGCGATGGCGAGCCCCATGCCGGTATTGCCGCTGGTGCCTTCCACGATCGTCCCGCCCGGCTTGAGCAATCCCTGGCGCTCGGCATCCTCGATCATCCTGACCGCCATGCGATCCTTGATGCTGTGCCCCGGGTTGAAAGTCTCCACCTTGGCGTAAACGGCGGCGGGTACCTCGCGCGTGATGCGATTGAGGCGCACCAGCGGCGTGTGGCCGATGGTGCCGAGAATATTGTCGAAAACGTTGAGTGCCATGGGCTTCAAAAGACCGCTTGGAAGTTGAACACCTGCAAGCATAACGCGCGGCGGCGCACCTTGCGAACCAGCAACCGTCGGCGTGGCGCACTAGAACTAGACCCCAGCGAGCTACGACTAAAGTGGCAGCCGCTGAAAGCCTATGTCAAACGCATTAGCGGTGTCGTCCGGCTATTTCGGGCCAGCGGCCGGGCGAGACGCGCTCTTCAAGTTGAGTAACGTTCCCGCGCATACGATCAGCGCCCCGACCAGCACCCAGATATTGAGGGGCTCGCCGTAGGCGAGGAAGCCGACCACTGCGATCAGCGGCAGGCGCAGGAAGTCGAGCGGGATCACCACGCTCGCGTCGGCAAGCTGGAAAGCCCGTGTCAGACAGTAGTGCGCCGACAGGGCCGTTGTCGCGACCACGAACACCCACGGCCACAACGCAGCCGACGGCCAGACCCAGCGCGTCAGAGCCGGAAGCAATCCCAGCGGCAGCTGTATCACCGTCATGTAGAACAAGATGGTGAGCGGCGTTTGCGTGCTGGACAGGCGTTTGGTGAACACATGCGAGATCGCATAGCAGAACGCACCACCGAGGACTGCGAGCGCCGCCGGACTGAGCGCTGTAAAGCCGGGACGCAGAATCACCAGAACGCCGGCGAACCCCAGCGCGACCGCGAGAGCGCGCACACCGGTCATGCGCTCGTGGAGGAAGAGCGTCGCCATCAGCGCGGTCCAGATGGGCACGGTGAACTCGATCGCGAAAACCTCCGTGAGCGGGATGAGCGCGATCTTGTAGAACCAGTCGTACTGCTTGCCGAAATGAGCGATGTTGCGCAACAGATGCGTACCGATTGCGTGCGTCTTGACGTGCGCCCAGCCCGCGCGTTGCAACAGCGCGATGACGACGGCCAACCCTACCAGGCTGCGAAAGAACAGCACTTGAAAGGTGGTCAGCTCCGTGGAAAGCTGCCGGCCCGCGATGGCCATCGCCATGAACGACACCAGCGCGCCGGACATCCAGAAGGCGGCCCGGATGGCGGGCGCAAAGCGTTGCGACATCAGGAGGACGATTGATCTTGCGGTGGGAGAGGAAGCTTACGGATCCTCGCCGCAAGACTCAAGCACGCCGCAGCACCGCGCAGGAAATTTCAGGCGATACCAGTCGTGGTGCGCTATCCTCGGCTGCATGCCGATCCGGACAACCCAAGGAGAACAAGGCAATGAAGATCAC